>NZ_JBHWLY010000026.1:0-73947 GCF_042730435.1 Nocardioides sp. NPDC059952
CTTCGTCTTACCCGACTTTAGCGGAGTGTTTCTCGCTTTCGCAATTCGGCGCGTTCCGCGCTTTCCCGCTGAAAGTTTGAAGCCTTATCCGCCTCAGTCCTGGAGGACTTTAGTGGCTTTCGCTCTAATCACCAATTCGGGAAACCCGCGGTGTTTATCGCTTTAAACCGGGCCCACTCATGGCCGTGCTGATCTGGTTGAACCAGACCCTGAGGTTCCTTTGTCGATTCGAAGATCAACATCTAGAACACCCTGGCTCGAGCGATGCTCGAAGAGTGGAGGTGGCCGCTCCGGGGCCGGAAGCCCGCCCGAAGACTCGCGCTTGCTTCCCGCCGCACCCTGGCGACTCGGAGAACACTACACACACCCTGACGCCGTTTCAAATCGCCAGGGCAACTTTTTTTCGTGCGATGTTCTGGGCTCCACTCTAGACCCCCGGGACAAGGCCCGGGGGCCGTTGAGTCACACGGCCCGACCCTCGTGCACCTTGGTCAGGCAGGCGTGAAGAGCTCGACCGGGTTGCCGGCCGGGTCCTCGATCACGGCCTGGGCGCCGCCTCGGCCATCGATGCGGCTGGTCCGTACCCGCGCACCGGCTTCGCTCAGGCGCCGGAGCTCCTGGTCGACGTCGGGCACCTCGAGCTGGATGCGGCCCCAGCCACCGGGGCTCGGGACCTTGCCGTCGTCGGCAGCCTGCCCGGCACCACCGGCACCCGGGCAGTTCAGCATCAGCCGAAGACCGCGGCCCTCGAGCATCGCGAAACCGCCTGCTCTCGGGCCGACGTCCTCGAACCCGAGCTCGCGGTAGAAGGCGACGGCGGCAGGGATGTCGTCGACGATGTAGCGGAATCCGGGAATCATCTGTCTCTCCTTTCTGCAACACTACTGTTGCATAGTACGCTCCGTGCATGACTTCTCGTCAAGGGCGGACAGACCCCCGAGTGGTGCGCAGTCGGGAAAGAGTGCTCGAAGCTGCGCTCGCGGAGCTCGCCGAGCGGGGATACGGCGGATTCAGCATCGATGGCGTGGCGACGCGCGCCGGGGTTGCCCGGAGCACCATCTATCGGCTCGGCCACGACCGGCTCAGTCTGGTCGCCGCGGCGATGGAGACGCTCAACGTGCAACCGCGACCGGAGGCCGGCGGACAGGACCCGCGCGCCGATGTGGTCGCGATCGTCACCCACCTCGCCTCCGCCATGCAGTCGTCCCTGATGTCCGACTGTCTTCCGGCCGTGCTCGACGGCGCCGAGCGCGACGCCGGCTTGAGGGACCTGCATCACCGCTACAGCACGGAACGGCGTACGCGGCTGGTCCATGCCCTCGTCCGGATGCAGGAGTCGGGGCAGGATGTCGGGGATCCGGAGCGCGCGGCGGAAGCCTTGGCGGGTGCGGTGTTCTATCGGCGGCTGATGACACCGGAGCCGCTGCGTACGGACGAGGTCGAGGGGTTGGTGGCGACGGTTCTCGGGGAGCCGTGAGCCTGCGGCCCGATCAGCCGACGCCGAGGTGCTGGTGGTCGAGGTCGATCAGGGCGACCGCGCGGTCGCCGAACGCGTCGACGTCTCGGGGGTAGGGCGCGCCGGTATATCGGGTAGCGATCTCGTCGATGATCTCCCAGCGGCGCTCGTCCTCGATCCAGTCGACGACGCGGCCTCGGAGGATCACCGGCATGAAGTCGTTGTCCTGGGGTGCCAGCGAGAGTGCGATGCGTGGGTCGGTGTGGAGGTTGCGGTACTTACGGCCTCGGTTGCCGGTCAGGAAGACGACATGGTCGCCATGGGTGCCGATCCAGACCGGGGAGGTGCGCGGGGCGCCGTCGGGTCCGATGGTGGCGACGTGAGCCAGGTTGGTGCCGTCGAGAAAGACGCGTACGTCGGGGTCGATCATCGTTCTTCTCCTGAATGGTCAGCGGATGACGCGGTAGTGGAGGTGGGTGACGCCGGGTGCGGTGCGCCGCCCGTGTCCCAGCCGGAGTCGTCGTAGGTGTTGCGGACGGCGAGGCCTCCCGTGCGTCGGAGTTTCCTGAAGAGACTCTGTGACCGTAGCACCCTGAGTTCCTTCAGGGAACCCCAACTGGTAGATTCGGGGCATGCAACGTACGAACTTCGGCGACATGGCCTGCTCGATCGCGCGCACGCTCGACGTGATCGGGGAGCCGTGGTCGCCGCTCGTGCTGCGCGACATCTGGGTCGGCATGAACCGGTTCGACCAGATCCAGGCCGATCTCGGGATCTCCCGGAAGGTGCTCACCGAGCGGCTCGCGCATCTGGTCGAGCACGGGGTGCTGGAGAAACAGGCCTACGACAACCGGCCGCGCTATGAGTATGTGCTGACCGAGAAGGGGCGCGAGCTCGTCGACATCCTGATGGTGATGGTCGGCTGGGGTGACAAGTGGCTCGCCGGCGAGGCCGGGCCGCCGGTGCTCTACCGGCACCACGCCTGCGAGGAGATCGGACACGTCGATCTGCGCTGCTCCCACTGTGGCGAGCCGATGCACGCCGACGACATCGACGTGCTGCCCGGACCCGGGGCGGCGGAGTAGCTCAGCCGCCGGCGCCCAGCGCCTCGAGAGCGGCGCCGTCGATGCGGTGGACCTCCCACTCGTCCTGCGGGACCGAGCCGAGGGAGCGGTAGAAGGCGATCGACGGCTCGTTCCACGTCAGCACCCACCACTCGAGGCGGCGCCAGTCGTTCTCGACGCAGATCTCGGCGAGACGTACGAGAAGGGCCTTGCCTGCGCCGGCGCCACGGTGGGCGGGGTCGACGAAGAGATCCTCGAGCCAGATGCCGTTGCGGCCGGTCCAGGTGGAGAAGGTGACGTACCAGACCGCGATGCCGATGACGGTGCCATCACTCTCGGCGGTCAGGCAGCGCGTGGTCGGGGTGCCGGACTCGGGGAAGAGCGCCGTGGCGAAGTCGGTCTCCGTCGCCTCGACCGCGTCGGGCTCCTTCTCGTAGACGGCCAGGGCGTGGACGAGGCGGAGGATCTCGGGTACGTCGGCGGGAGCTGCATCGCGGATGGTGACGGTCACGGCCCCAAGGCTACTGACGAGTTGGAGAACAAGCGTTCTAGCGAGACGCAAACGCAATCACGCTGCAACAACGGCTTCCTACGTTTCGGGGCGTCCCCAACAGAACGGATCCCCCACATGACTCAGACTCAGTCACGTCGGAACTTCCTGCGCAACGTCGGCCTCGCCGGCGGCGCGGGAGTCATGCTGCACAGCATGGGTGCTCTCGGGCTCACCTCGGCTCACGCCGCGGAGACCCCTGGCTTCACTCCTCCCAAGCCCTCCGATCTCGCCCGGGCCGGCAGCAAGTCGGTCGTGATCCTCGGCGGCGGCATCGCCGGGCTCACCGCTGCGTACGAGCTGCTCAAGGGTGGCTACAAGGTCACCGTGCTCGAGGGACGCGAGCGGCCGGGTGGCCGCAACTTCACCGTGCGCGGCGGGACCCGGGTGACGGATCTGAACGGGGTCACCCAGGTCGCCGGGTTCTCCAAGGGGCAGTACATGAACGCCGGCCCCGGCCGGCTGCCGCAGAGCCACATCACGCTGGACTACTGCAAGGAGCTGGGCGTCCCGATCGAGGCGTTCACCAACCAGAACGCCAACGCGCTGCTCTACTACCCCGGCGACCACGGCATCGGCGCGGTGCAGATGCGTCAGGCGAAGGCGGACACGTACGGCTATGTCTCCGAGCTGCTCGCGAAGGCGACCGACAAGGGTGCCCTCGACGAGGAGCTGACCGCCGAGGACAAGGAGGCGCTGATCTCGTTCCTGAGGAGCTTCGGCGACCTCGGCTCCAAGGCGGAGGGGTACGCCTACACCGGCTCCAGCCGCGCGGGCTACACGGTCGAGCCGGGAGCCGGACAGGAGTCCGGCACCGAGGTGGCACCGAACGCGATGAGTGCGGTCCTCGCCGCCGGCCTGGGCCAGTACTTCTCCTTCGAGTTCGGCTACGACCAGGCGATGATGATGTATCAGCCGGTGGGCGGCATGGACGCGATCCCGTACGCCTTCGCCAAGGCCGTCGGGGCGCGGAACATCCGCTACGGGGCCGAGGTCGTGGAGTGGAAGAACACCTCGACCGGCGTCTCCGTGGCGTACAAGGCACGCGGGAAGACCGAGACCATCGAGGCCGACTTCGCGATCAACTGCATGCCGCCGCACATCGCGGCCAAGGTCCCGCACAACCTCGGCACCGACGTCACCGCGAGCCTGAAGTCCTTCGGGCCCTCGAACGCAGGCAAGATCGGGATCGAGTACGACCGGCGCTGGTGGGAGGAGGACTTCCGCATCTACGGCGGGATCACCAACACCCGCCTCGACCTGCGCAACATGTGGCACCCGTCGTACGGCTTCAACGGGGACAGGGGCACGATGATCGGCTACTACAACACCGGGAGCGCGGCCGACACCTACGGCGTGCTCACCCCGGCCCAGCGGCTCTCGCGGGCGGTGGACCAGGGCAAGCAGATCTTCGGGGACGTCTACGGCGAGGGCATCACCGCCTCCTACAGCCAGGACTGGAAGACGCAGAAGTTCTCCGAGGGAGCCTGGGCCTACTCGACGACCGCCGACAGCGATCCGCTCTACACCCGGCTGCTGGACGCCACTGGCAACACGTACTTCGCGGGCGATCACCTCAGCCACTCCGTGGCCTGGCAGCACGGCGCGATCACGGCTGCCCGGGCGGCCGTCGAGAAGCTGCACGCGCGGGTGACGGCATGATGTCGCCGCGTACGAAGGTGGTGGCCGTGGTCGGGTTGACCGCGGCTCTGGTCGCGCCGACGGCGGCGGTCGCCGGAAGCAAGTGGTCCCCGTTCCCCCCACGTGGCGGCGAGACGATCTCGGTGCTGCCGGCGGGACAGGACAACCCGTCGATCGCCAACGGCGTCGCGATCGGGCCGGAGGCCGCGATCTACAAGACCAGCGGACTCGGTCCGTCCCGGCTCAACACCGGGGCGAGCGGGGAGGCGGCCTACATCGACACCGCGGTGTTCCCGGGTGGTGAGCTGCCGCCGGGCGTGACCATCACCGAGGCCCAGGGCATCAACGTGCTGCGCCGGATCGGGGAGAACCTCGAGGCGGCCGGGCTCTCCTACGACGACGTGATCACGATGCGGGTCTTCCTGCAGAACCCCGCGGGCGAGGCGAAGATGGACTTCGCGGGCTGGAACCGGGCCTACCGGCAGTTCTTCGCGAACACGTCCGTCTCGACGGGCGAGGCGGTGCCGGTGCCCCTGGGCTCTGCTGCGCCAGCGGCTCCGATGGTCGTCAACCCTGCCCGACCGTCGCGGTTCGCGCTCGAGATCGAGAACCTGCCCGTGGACGGCTGGCTGGTCGAGGTGGAGGTCGACGCGGCCTATCCGACGAAGAAGAAATAGGTCCGTCGGAACGAGAACGCCTCCCCGAGCAGTGCTCGGGGAGGCGTTCTCCTGTCAGCTCTGATGATTCTCAGAGCTTGGAAAGCTTGGGGAAGGGGCTGGCGATACGCACCAGCCGGGGACCGAAGTCGACAGTGACTGCGGCCGTTTCTTTGTTGACGACCCGACCCAGGCCGAAGGAGTCGTGGGAAACCATGTCCCCAGACTCGAACTGCTCAATGACCGGCTCGGGATCTGCCTTGAAAGGACTCGCGGCGAAGTGTCGCCGCCGGGGGGTTGAGGTAGTCATCCCTTCGAGTATGTGGCCTACCACACGGATAAGGGAAGGAACAGATCGGGCACAAAGCCCCTTCAGGACCCCATCGAGGGTGAACGCTCAGGCGGACGCGTAGTCGTCTTTCTCGTAGCTGGCGCTGCGTCGATAGCGCGCCGAGATGCTGGGCCAGTTGGTGGTGATCCGGCCGTTCTTCTCCCGATACCAGGAGCTGCACTTGCTCCAGACGCTGTCGGCGAGCTGGTCCTGGATCCGGGCGTCGTAGGCCTCCTCGACATCGGCCCGGATCTCGAGCGGCCCCGCCTCAGCGATGTGATCGGCGTAGCGGCCCAGATAGCGGGCCTGGGTCTCCAGGAAGTAGATGATCGATCCGCCGCCGGTGTTGGTGTTGGGGCCGTACATGATCAGCAGGTTGGGGAAACCGGGGACGGTCATGCCGTGGTAGGCGTGGGCACCGTCCTTCCAGTGGGTGTGCAGGTCGCGGCCCTGGGTGCCGGCGATCGTCATCGGGACGAGGAAGTCGGTGGCCTTGAAGCCGGTGCCCCAGATGATGACGTCGGCCTCGTGGTGCTGCCCGTCGGCGGTCGTGACGCCGGTCGAGGTGATCTCGGTGATGTCGTCGGTGATCAGGTCCACGTTGGGCTGGGCGAGGGCCGGCAGGTAGTCGTCAGCGAAGAGGACACGCTTGCAGCCGAACGCGTAGTCGGGCCACACCTTCTCGAAGAGCCCGGGCTTCGCCGCGGTCTGAGCCCGCATGTGCCGCTTGGACCAGGTGCGCATCACCGCGGCGAGCGGCTTGATGTGGAAGGTCGTGGTCAGCCACTCGGCCTGGGTCCAGATCTTCGCGCGGTTGAGGAGCTGCGGGATCGGGTGGGCGGGGTCGGTGCGCTCGAAGTCCTTGCGCGGAACGATGTAGGGCGCCGTGCGCTGGAAGAGGAGCACCTTCGCCGCGTCCTTCCGCACCTCGGGTACGAACTGGATCGCGCTCGCCCCGGTGCCGATCACCGCGACCCGCTTGCCGGTGAGGCTGAGGTCGTGGTTCCACTCGGCGGAGTGGAACACCTCGCCCCGGAAGGTGTCGGCGCCGGGAATGTTCGGGATCGATGGCCGGGAGAGCTGGCCGACGGCGGGTACGAACAGGTCGACCGTCCCGGTCTCCCCCGTGCTGAGCTCGAGCTGCCAGGTCTTCGCCTCGTCGTCCCAGCGGGCCGCGGTCACCTCGGTGTGGAACCGGATGTGGCGGCGTACGTCGTACTTGTCGACGACCTGGTGGATGTAGTCGAGGATCGCGGGCTGGCGGGAGAACTTGTGGGGCCAGTGCGGGTTGGGCTCGAAGGAGTAGGAGTAGAGGCTGGACGGTACGTCGCAGGCGGCGCCCGGATAGGTGTTCTCGCGCCACACACCGCCGACGTCTCCGGCCTTCTCGAACACGACGATGTCGTCGTGGCCGCGCTTCTTGAGCTCGATCGTGGCGGCCAGGCCGCCGAAGCCGGTGCCGATGACTGCGATGCGCAAGGGATCCTCCGAGGGCCGGGAGCAACAGTGTGACCTGGACCATACCGGGAGAATGTGAATCAGGCGTCACGCAGGGAGGAAACGATGGCCTCGCCGAGGGCTGCGATCGCGTCGCCCAGCTGCTCCATCTGGCTGGCGACGGTGTGGGACGCCTCGGCGTTGGCGGCGATGAAGGCGCCGTCGAAGCCGGCCACACCGAAGTAGTCGAGCCGGTCGGCGACCTGGGCGGCGATGTCGTCGCCCTCGTCGGCGAAGGCCGCACGGATCATCTGGTTCATCCGCACCCGGCCGTCGGCGCGCACCCGGCCGAGGATCTCGGCGACCTCGGTTTCGTCGGCCTCCTCGCTCAGCAGCAGCAGGATGTGCAGCCGCAAGAAGTCGGCGCGCTCGGCGAAGACCTCGGCGGTGCGGTCGAGGAACCAGCGCAGCCGATCGCGGTGCGTGCCGCCCGCGGGCGGGTCGGTCTGGGACGTACGCATCGCCTCGAAGAAGTCATCGAGCCCCCGCGCCATCACCGCCGAGAGTAGGCCGCCCTTGGAGTGGAAGTGGTGGTAGATCGCGGACTTCGGGAGACCGGACTCCGCCGAGACCACCGAGATGGAGGTCCCGGCGTACCCGCGCGCCGCCATCACCCGGGCAGCGGCGTCGAGGATCTCCTCCTGCGAACGCCGACCGCGCTTGTTCGTCCGCACCGTCTCCGTCTCCACCCGGCGAGCATAGAAGGTTCCGCACCGAGCCCTCCTGCGCCGTGGGCTTGACGATCCTCCATCGATATGTGACCGTAACCACACAAGATTGGAACGATCGGTTCAATACTTGGATTGGAGGACCGACTCACATGAGCCAGCACAACGCCAGCGACGTCGACGCGGATGTCGCGATCGTCGGTTACGGCCCCACCGGCCTGATCGGCGCACTGACCCTCGCTTCGAAGGGGGCGAGCGTGGTCGCGTTCGAGCGCGAGGAAGACATCTACGCCCGTGCCCGCGCGGTCACCGTCAACGACTGGACGATGCGGATCCTCCAGGAGCTCGGCGTCGACGAGCGGATCGGATCCGTCATCGAACCGCAGCGCGCGCTGCGCTGGGTGACGTACGACGGCCACGAGGTCATGCGCGTCGAGCACCCGCCCTCAACCCTGGGCACCCTGGGCCGCAAGCCGCGCTTCTACAACATCTACCAGCCGAGCATGGAGGCCGAGCTGCGCGCCTGCGGCGAGGCGTATGACGCTCTCGACGTGCGTTACGGCACCGAGGTCGTGGGCATCGAGCAGGACGAGAACGGCGTCACCGTCACCGCGCGCGACCTCGCCACCGGGGAGGAGACCACCACCCGCGCGCGGTACGTGATCGCCGCAGACGGCGGGTCGTCCCCGGTTCGCAAGATGCTCGGCGTCCCGATGCACGGCGAGACCGTTGACACGCTGTGGATCGTTATCGATTGCCGGGTCAAGCGCTGGTGGCCCGACCGCGACTTCCTCACCTTCTGGACCGACAAGGACCGCCCAGTCGTCGACATCGCGCTCTCCGCCGGCAACCACCGCTGGGAGATCCCGCTCAAGCCCGACGAGACCGAGGCCGACTTCGCCACCAGCGCCGAGGTCTGGCCGCTGCTCAAGGCGCTCGGCGTCACCGAGGACGACGTCGAAATCCACCAGCACGCCTTCTACCGCCACCACGTACGCATGGCCGAGACGTTCCGCTCCGGCCGGGTCTTCCTGGCCGGCGACGCCGCCCACCTGATGCCGCCCTGGGCCGGTGCGGGCATGCAGACCGGGATGCGCGACGCGCACAACCTCGGCTGGAAGTTGGCCGGCGTCGTGGCAGGCCACCTCGAGGAGGCCTGGCTAGAGACGTACGAGGCCGAGCGCCGTCCCTCCGCCGAGCTCTACACCCGGCTCGCCGTCGGCCTGGGCCGGGTGATCAAGCAGGAGGCGACGCCCGAGGAGCTCGACGCGATGACCCGGGTCCCGGAGGGTCTGGTGACCCCGTGGGAGCCACCGCTCAACGCTCCGCCCATGCTCGCCGCCGGCTGGATCACCGGTGAGATCGGCGACGCCTCGATCGTGGGCCGGTACGTCCCCCAGCCCCTGATGTGCGACGCACTCGGCCACATCGAACGGCTCGACCAGTTGATGCCGAAGGGCTTCGTCCTGCTCGGCGCCGACCTCGACCCAGCGAGCGCACTCACCCCGGAGCAGAAGGCCGGCTGGGACGCCCTCGGCGCCTCCTATGTCGCGGTCCGCACCAAGACCCGGCACACCGAGGGCGCCGGCGACCTGGTCGATCTCGAGGAGGCGCTGCTGCCGTGGTTCGAGCGGTACGGCGCCCGCGTGATCGCGGTGCGCCCTGACAAGTTCGTCGCCGCCGCCGACACCTCCGACCTCACCGTCCCCGCGCTCTGATCCGCCCCACCGACCAGGCCTTAGGCGGACTTCCCCCGTCCGCCACGGGGCCAATCCCACCACCGGAAGGAAGAGAAATGACTGGAGTCAAGGAGCTTGCCTACGTCGTCTACGAGGTCTCCGACCTGGCCGACTGGGAGCACTTCGGTGTCACCCTGCTCGGCATGCAGCTCGGCGACAAGCTGGACAACGGCTTTACGCTGCGTACCGACGGAAAGTGCCACCGCTGGGTCATCACCGAAGGCGCCGCCGACGACCTGGTGCGCAGCGGCTACGAGGTCGAGTCCATCGCCTCGCTGGAGGCGCTGGTCGCCAGGCTGCGCGATGCAGGCGTCGAGGTCACCGAGGGTGATCGCGAGCTGGCCGCCGCGCGCAGGGTGGACCGGATATTCGTCTGCGCCGACCCGATGGGCAACCAGATCGAACTGGTCACCGGCCACGCCGACGCCGAGACCCCGTTCCACAGCGACGCGCTGCTCGGCGCGTTCGTCACCGGCCGGGGCGGCGCCGGCCACCAGGTGCTGCTGTCCAAAGGTGTCAGCCGGGAGACGTACCTGGCCTTCTACCAGGACCTGCTCGGCTTCAAGATCTCCGACATCATCGTCGAAGAGCTGGCGCCCGGGATCGTCGCCGATCTGATCTTCCTGCACTGCAACCCCCGCCACCACACGGTCGCCTTCGGGGACATGCCGCACCCGAAGAGGACCCACCACTTCATGGTCGAGGTCACCGACATCCGCGACGTCGGGACGGCCTGGGACCGCTGCCTCGCGCACGGCCAGCCGTTCGAGATGACGCTCGGCATGCACCCGAACGACAACATGTTCAGCTTCTACGTGAAGACGCCCTCGGGCTTCGCCGTCGAATACGGCTGGGGTGGCCTGCTCATCGACGACGACACCTGGGAGGTCAAGACACTCGACAGGCTGAACAACTGGGGCCATCACCCGATGGCGGCCGAGGTGAGCTGGCTGCAGGCCGCGATCGCACAGGAGAGCATCTGACATGGCACTGACCGAGACCGACGTCGCCCGCGACGTCACCACCGCCGACTTCACCATCCACTACAACGAGGCCGGCCCCGCCGACGGTCCCGCTGTTGTCCTCGTGCACGGCGGTGGCCCCGGCGCCACCGGGTGGAGCAACTACTCACCCAACATCGAGACCATCGCCGCGGCCGGCTTCCGGGTCGTCGCCCCGGACCTTCCCGGCTGGGGTGCCTCGTCCGAGGTCGACTTCGTCGACTACGAGCCTCTGGACGCGCTCTGCCAGCTGCTCGACGCCCTCGGCATCGAGCAGGCCGCGTTCGTCGGCAACTCGATGGGTGGCCACACCTCGATCCGGATGGCCATCGAGCGCCCGGAGCGCGTCTCCCACCTGATGACCATGGGGGCACCACTCCAGCTCAAGCCGTTCCTCTTCGGCGCGACCGGCCCGTCCGAGGGCATCAAGATCATGTACGCCGGCTACACCGACTACACGCCCGAGGCGATGAAGCGTCTGGTCGAGATCATGGTTTTCGACATCGCACGGTTCGCCACCCCGGAGCTGTGCGAGGAGCGGTCGGTGGCCGCGTCCAAGCGGCCGGAGCATCTCGCCAACGTTGCCAAGGCCGGCATCCGCGGACCGATCCCGATCTGGGCCGACCTGGACCGGCTCGCCGAGATCACCGCCCCGTCGTTGCTGATCCACGGACGCGACGACCGTGTCGTCACCTTCGAGGGCACCCTCTTCGCCGCAGCCCGGATCCCCGACAGCCGCGCACACATCATCAACCGGTGTGGCCACTGGGCCCAGCTCGAGCACGCCGACGAGTTCAACCGGCTCGTAATCGACTTCGTCGCCAACAACTGACGATCTCCGAAGGTAAGAAGTGAGACGCCATCTCGTTACTTTGCTTAGGGTCGGCTAACCTAATTCCATGATCGTCTGCCAGTGCCGAGTCGTCACAGACCGTGACGTCGACGTCGCGCTGGCCGACGGCGCCCGCACGGTCAGTGCGATCTGCCGCTCCACGGGCGCCGCCCAGGACTGCGGCTCATGCATCTTCTCGGTGAAGAAGATCGTCACCCGGCACCTCGAGCACGAGTGCTCGCAGCTGGCTGCCGACGGCGCCGCGAGCTGACGCAACCGGTCACAAACTGAGTCTGTCCTCACTCCCGGGGTGCCGTGCGAGTATCGGGACAGATCCCGTTACCGGAGGTACGTCATGCAGCCAGTCGATCCACGCGTCGTCGAGCTCCTCAACGAGGCGCTCACGTTCGAGCTCACCGTCACCAACACGTACTTTCTGCATGCTCGAATGCTCGACAACTGGGGCCTGCCCAAGCTCGGCAAGGTCTTCTACGACCTCTCCATCGACGAGATGCGCGACGCCGACGACCTGATCAACCGGATCCTGATGTTCGACGGCCACCCCAACGTGCAGCGGCTCAACGCCATCGAGGTGGGTGAGACCGCCGAGGAGATGCTCTCCCTCGCCCTGGCGAGCGAGCGCGCCGCGGTCACCCAGTTCAACGCCGGCGGCGCGGAGTGCCACCGGCTCGGCGACCACGGCACCGCTGCCGTCTTCGAGGAGATGGTCCGCGACGAGGAGAAGCACGCCGACTGGTTCGAGTCCCAGCTCGACGCGATCGATCGCGTCGGCCTCCAGGCGTACCTGGCTCAGCACGTGGGTGCGGGCGAGGGACCCGGCTGAGCGACCGGGCCCCGTCCGCCCTCTGCGTCAGGCAGGCGCCATGTCGTCGATGCAGAGGATGTTGTCCTCGCTGTCCTTGAACCAGGCGGCGTGCCCTGCCTCGCCCATCCCGGCGACGTCGCCGTCCCAGGTCATCCCGGGCATGTCGTAGTGCTCGAAGCTGACGCCCTTGGCGCCCAGGGCGTCGACCTCCTTGCGGACGTCGGCCACGTGGAACTGGGCGATCGTGTGGCCGGCCTTGCCCGCCTGGTCGGTCTCGTAGAGGTGGAAGGACGTCCCTCCGGACGTCGTGTAGACCAGCCCGCCGGGGTTCTCGTCGGCCGGCTCGAGGCCGAGCTTGTCGGCGTAGAAACGACGAGCCCGCTCGATATCCGCGGCAGGGATGTTCGCCATCACGCGGCTGTCGGTCAGCATCTCGGCCTCCTCAGGCGCTCTCGAACCAGGGGCGGTGGAGGTCGTAGTAGGTCGCGCCCTGCATCGCGTAGTCGAGCTCCCGGCGTACGTCGGCCGGGGGCTCGAGCTGCTCGCCCTTGCGCGCCGCGTCCTCGCTGGTGAACGCGACGGTCTCGACGAAGCTGCCGTCCGCCTCGATCGCGAGGGTGCCACCGAGGATCTCCGGGCGCATCTCGTGCAGCTGCGTGGTGTCGGCCATCATCGCCTTGAGCCGGCTCGGGTCGTCGACACGGCCACGGATGATCTGCACGAACCCGGCTTCGTCGGAGCCGCCGTCGAAGAGCAGCGTGACGTCGTCGCAGTCGTGGAACTCCATCGGCCCGTCCATGACCTCGGCCATCTTCGCCGCCCACTCGCCCTGCTCGGGGCGGTCGGAGTTGGCCATCGCCATCTCCCGGGACTCGAAGCGGACCACCCCGATGAGCTGGCCGTCGTCGGTGAATCCGTAGGTGCCGCCGAGCCACCCGGTCGCACTCGGCGCGAGGTCACGGCGCCACTCGTCGAGCAACTGGTGGGCCTCGTCCTGCCGGGTACAGGGCCCCTGGATCATCTGGATGAACATGCTGCCTCCTCGGTCGTCGGTATGCCAACGGGCCGGTCGAGGCAGTCGCCGGGCCCCGGCCGGGCCCTCTTCGCAACGTACGTCCGCAGGGTCGGCGCGCACATACCCCAAAAGGGCGTTTTCAGTCGACGTCGACCCAGTTCAGGGTGCGGTCGACGGCCTTCCGCCAGCCGGCGTATCCGGTCTCGCGCTGCTCCTCGCTCCAGGCCGGCTGCCAGCGCTTGGACTCGTTCCAGTTCTGGCGGAGCTCGTCGGTGTCCTGCCAGAAGCCGACGGCGAGCCCGGCCGCGTAGGCGGCTCCGAGCGCGGTGGTCTCGGCGACGACAGGGCGGCTGACCTCGACACCGAGGACGTCGGCCTGGATCTGCATGCACAGCTCGTTGGCGGTGATGCCGCCGTCGACCTTGAGGACCTCGAGGCGTACGCCGGAGTCCTTCTCCATCGCTTCGGCGACGTCACGGCTCTGGTAGCAGATCGCCTCCAGGGCCGCGCGGGCGATGTGGCCGCTGTTGTTGAACCGGGACAGGCCGACGATCACGCCGCGGGCGTCCGAGCGCCAATAGGGGGCGAAGAGACCGGAGAAGGCCGGGACGAAGTAGACCCCACCGTTGTCCTCGACCTCCTTGGCGAGGGCCTCGACCTGCGTGGCGTTGCTGATCAACCGCAGCTGGTCACGCAGCCACTGCACCGCGGAGCCGGTGACGGCGATCGAGCCCTCCAGTGCGTACGCCGGTGGCTGGTCGCCGAACTGGTAGCAGACCGTGGTGAGGAGGCCGTTCTTGGAGCGGACGAGTTCCTGGCCGGTGTTGAGCAGCAGGAAATTGCCGGTCCCGTAGGTGTTCTTGGCCTCGCCCGCGTCCAGGCAGACCTGCCCGACCATGGCGGCCTGCTGGTCGCCGAGGATGCCGGTGATCGGGATCTCGCCGCCGAGCGGGCCGTCCTTCAGCGTGGTGCCGTAGGCCTTGGGCTCGGAGGAGGGCCGGATCTCGGGGAGCATCTGGCGAGGGATGTCGAAGAAGCCGAGGAGCTCCTCGTCCCAGTCGAGGGTCTCGAGGTTCATCAGCATGGTGCGGCTGGCGTTGGTGACGTCGGTGACGTGTACGCCCCCGGTGGGACCACCGGTCAGGTTCCAGACGATCCAGCTGTCGGTGGTGCCGAAGATGGCGTCGCCGCGCGCCGCGGCCTCGCGGACACCGTCGACGTTCTCCAGGATCCACTGGATCTTGCCTCCGGAGAAGTACGTCGCCGGCGGGAGCCCGGCCTTGCGGCGGATGATGTCGCCGCGTTCGTCCTTGTCGAGGCTGGAGGCGATCCGGTCGGTGCGGGTGTCCTGCCAGACGATCGCGTTGTAGTAGGGCCGTCCGGTCCTCTTGTTCCACACCACGGTGGTCTCGCGCTGGTTGGTCACGCCGAGCGCGGCGATGTCCTCGTCCGTCAGGCCCTTGCTGCCGAGCGCGATCTGGATCACCGCCCTGGTGCGCTCCCAGATCTCCACCGGGTTGTGCTCGACCCAGCCGGCCTGCGGCAGGATCTGCTGGTGCTCCAGCTGGTGGCGGGCCACCTCCTTACCGCTGTGGTCGAAGATCATGCAGCGAGTGCTCGTGGTGCCTTGGTCGATGGCAGCGACGTAGTCGGGCATGTCGGTCCTCTCTGGTGTGCGGGCTCCCTTGCCTACCGATCGTTCCTACCTCTTACAGGGCTTGGAAGACCAGCACCGTCGCCGCGCCGCTCGACCTCAGTGCTGCATTTCCATCTGGCTCTGACGACCTTGCGGTAGCGGGACTGCCGTGACTGGCTGATCGGCGAACAGCCGCAACGTCGCGTACGCAGCAGCGAACCACCCCACCAGCAACCCGAGCGTCGCGAGCCCGGCAGCGATCTCGAAGAGCGCCAGCCCCGTCGCCGCGGCGAGGGCGCTGCTGCCCGTGGCGACGGTCCCGACCGGGAACGTGAACGACCACCAGGTCGGTGCCACCGGCAGCCCGTCGCGGACCTGGCGCACCGTCAGCGCGAGCGCCAGGGCGGTCCACAGGACGGTGAAGCCCCACACCGGCACGCCGTAGCAGACCGCGAGCATGCCGAGCGCATGCCCGTAGTCGGGCACGACCGAGGGCGCGAGCACACCGAGGTGGTGGACCGCCGTGGTCGACTGCCCCAGGAAGCCGAGCACGATCCACACGGTGGGCAGGGTCGCCGGGGCGAGGGCACCGTGGCGGACGAGCCGCTGCCAGAGTTGGTTGAGCACGAGCAGGCCGGCGATGACGGTCAGGCCGAAGAAGGCGTAGCAGACGATCAGGAGGGTCTCGCGGGGCTGCCCGGCCGGGAGGTGCGGCACGAGCGCGGCGCCGGTCGTCGCCGAGACCATCGGGGGTACGACCGGCATCAGCCAGCCACCGGTCGCGCTGTCGTCGGCGACCCCGTGACGGGTGATCGCCCGGTACGGCACCGCGATCGCGGTCCACAGGCCGAGGAGGGTGCCCGTCGCCCACAGCACTGCGGCCAGCGTGACGGCCGTGCGGGCACCGAGCACGTCCTGGCCGGCACCGACCGCGCCGGCGCCGACGGTCATGAGCGCCATCGCCGGAGCCCCGTAGAAGTGGGACATCACCGGGTCGTCGTAGTGGCGGCGCAGCAGCGAGCGCTCCTGACGGATGCCGAGCAGCATGACCGTGACCGTGGCCGCCAGGAGGGCGGTTGCCGCCACCCAGAACGCCAGCGCGAGCGGCATCGCTCCCGGAACCCGGAAGGGAAGACCGGGCAGGACGACGGCGACGATGCCGGTGCCCATGGTGGCTGCGTACCAGTTCGGACCGTAGGGGAGCCTCATGTCTCCATGCTCGGCGCGGCCGCGGAGCACCGGTAGCACCCAGATGACTGTGGGGTCACAGGGATATCCTGTGACCATGCTGCCCGACATCCCGTCCCTCCGCCTGCTCACCGACGTCGCCCGGTTGGGCAGCATCGGTGCCGCCGGCCGCGCGGCGGGGATGTCCCAGCAGTCCGCCTCGGAGCGGCTGCGCACGATGGAGACCCAGGTCGGACTGGTGCTCGTGCAACGGGCACATCGGGGATCGGCGCTGACCCAGGCGGGGAAGCTGTTGGTCGAGTGGAGCGCTGACCTGCTCGAACGCGCCGACGAGATCGAGAACGCGCTGCAGACGCTGCGCCGCGGGCGCTCCGACGAGCTGCACGTGCACGCGTCGATGACGACCGCCGAGCACCTGCTCCCCCGCTGGCTCGTCCGGCTGCGGCAGCAGCGACGGGTCGCGGTGAGCCTTCGGGCAGCGAACTCCGAGGACGTCGTCACCGCGGTACGTCAGGGGGAAGCGGACCTGGGCTTCGTCGAGGGCCCGGTCGACACCGCGGGACTCGCCACCGCGAAGGTCGGCGTCGACGACCTCGTCCTGGTCGCGGCGCCCGACGACCGCTGGGCACGTCGCCGCGCGGGGATCAGCCCGCGCGAGCTCGCGACACGTCCGCTGACGTGCCGCGAGCTCGGGTCCGGCACTCGCGCGGTCGTGGAGTCCGCGCTGGCGGCCAGGGGCGAGCGGCTGGCAGACCCCGAGGTGGAGTTCGCGACGAACGCCGCGATCCTCGCCGCCGTACGCGCCGGCGGGTCACCGGCGTTCGTGTCGAGCCGGGCGGCCCAGGCCGACGTCGACCTGGGCACCCTCGTCGCTGTTCCGGTGGCGGAGCTGGACCTGTCCCGAGAGTTCCGAGCCGTATGGGTGGGCGGTGGGCGCCCACCCGCGGGCCCGGTGCGCGATCTCCTCGGGATCGCCGGCGCCTGAGGCGTACGTCCTCTACTTCTCGATCCGCTCGAGCTTGGTCCAGCCGGTGTAGCCACGCTTCTCGACCAGGCGCATGAGGTCGCGGGCGACGGGGACCTGCTCGACGAACATCGAGTCGAGCAGGTCGGCGAGCTCGTCGGGCATGGCCTGGTCGCCGTCGACATAGACTGCCCAGTCCTCCTCCGATACCGCGTTCATCTGGGCGACGATCTGGTCGGCGATGGTCTCCAGGCGCGGGTCGCCGGGCTGCCAGTCGAGCATGCCTTCCATCTGCTTGTAGGTCTCCACGACCGAGGGGTCGTCGAGCTGGCCGACCTTGTTGCGGATGAAGGCCTCCATGCTCTGCGGCTGCTGGGCGGCGACGAGGATCCAGGCGTCGCGCTCGCCCTCGATCATCCGCTCCGGGATGCCGAGCTCGCGCATCCGTTCCAGATAGGCGACCGCCTCCGGCGGGAGGGCGAGCCCCTCGCCGTGGACGAGCCGGGCGATCCGCTCGCGGTGGCCCTGGAGCTCGCGGATCTCGAGACGGAGGCGCTTGTCGATCTCACCGACCGCCTTCTTGAAATCGTCGTCGCCGGCGTCCAGCAGCTCCTTGACACGGGAGAGCGGGACGCCGGCGTCGGCGAGGATGCGGATCTTGATCAGGTCGACCACGGCAGCGGCGTCGTAGCGTCGGTATCCCGAGTGGTCGCGCTCTGGCTCCACCAACAGCCCTTTGGCGTGGTAGTGGCGCACGGCCCTGACGGTGACACCGGCGTACGACGCCAGCTGGCTGATCGTGAGCATCCCCGAATAGTGGCGGGAACGCCGTACTTTGTCTCGTGGTTTTGCCGCGTGGTTCAGGAGAACTTGCGGCGGTAGGCGGCGGTGGCCAGGACGTACGCGACGACCAAGAGGCCGATGCACCAGGCCAGCGCGATCCACAGCTCGTTGCCCGGGTCCTCCCCGGCGAAGATCGCCCGGATGGTGTCGACGATCGAGGTGACCGGCTGGTGCTCGGCGAAGGCCTGCACCGGGCCGGGCATGGTGTCGGTCGGGACGAATGCCGAGCTGAGGAAGGGCAGGAAGATCAGCGGGTAGGAGAAGGCGCTGGCGCCCTCGACCGTGCCGGCAGTCAGGCCCGGGATCACCGCGAGCCAGGTCAGCGCGAGGGTGAACAGAGCCAGGATGCCGATGACCGCGAGCCAGTCGAGCACGCTCGCGCCGGTGCGGAAGCCCATCAGCAGGGCGACGAGCACCACCACGACCAGCGAGACCATGTTCGCCACCACCGAGGTGATCACGTGACCCCACAGCACCGCCGAGCGGGCGATCGGCATCGACTGGAACCGGTCGAACATGCCGCCCTCCTTGTCCTGGAAGAGCCGGTACGCGGTGTAGGCGATGCCCGAGGCGATGGTGATCAACAGGATGCCGGGTAGCTGATAGCTGACATAGCTCTCGTGGGAGCCGGTGTCGATCGCGCCGCCGAAGACGTACACGAACATGAGCATCATGGCGACCGGGGTGATCGCGGTGGTGACGATGGTGTCGGGGCTGCGGCCGATGTGTCGCAGGGAACGGCCGGTCAGGACGGCGGTGTCGCCGAAGAATCGGGTGGTCATCGTGACTCCTTCACGTTGTTCGTGCTGGCGGACTCGCCGTTGGACTTGCTGGTGATGGCGAGGAAGATCTCCTCGAGGGACGGCTGCTTCTCGACGTACTCCTGCTTGGCCGGCGGGAACATCGCCTTGAGCTCGGCGAGGGTTCCGTTGGCGATGATGCGACCCTCGTGGAGGATCGCGATCCGGTCGGCGAGCTGCTCGGCCTCCTCGAGGTACTGGGTGGTGAGCAGGACGGTCGTGCCGCGGTCGGCGAGCTCCTTGACGGTCTGCCAGACCTCGATCCGGGCCTCCGGGTCGAGACCGGTGGTCGGCTCGTCGAGGAAGATCACCGGCGGGTTGCCGATCAGGCTCATCGCGATGTCGATCCGGCGGCGCATACCACCGGAGTACGTCGCGACCTTGCGGCCGCCGGCCTCGGTGAGCGAGAACCGGGCGAGGAGCTCATCGGCGACCCCGCCGGGGTTCTTCTGGCGGAGCAGCTTGGCGATCAGGATGAGGTTCTCGCGGCCGGTCAGGACCTCGTCGACGGCGGCGAACTGGCCGGTGAGGCTGATGGACGTGCGTACGTCCTGGGCCTGGGTCGCGACGTCGAAGCCGTTGACCGTCGCCTGGCCGCCGTCCGCCTTGAGGAGCGTCGTCAGGATCTTCACGGTCGTGGTCTTGCCGGCGCCGTTGGAGCCGAGGAGGGCGAAGATGCTCCCCTTCTCGACGCTCATGTCGACGCCCTGGAGGACGTGCACGTCGCCGTAGGACTTGGTCAGTCCGGCGATCTCGATTGCTGGTGTCGGGTTCATGTCGAATAGCGTCGAGGGTTGACCTTGGGTCAAGGTCAAGCGATAGTTCCGACCTTTTTTCGACGACCCCGATCGGGCGGGTCAGTCGTTGCTCTTGACGGCCTTCATCGTGGGGTGAGAGACCATCCGGTGGACGCCCGGGAGCGGGTACATCTTCTCGGTCTGGAAGCGTTCGAAGGCGTTGCTGTCGGCGACGTCGACACGGATCACGTAGTCGATCTCGCCATAGACCCGCCGCATCTCGGTGACCTCGTCGTAGGAGGCGACCATCTCCTCGAACTGGTCGACGACCTCCTTGCTGGTCATCGTGATCTGGACCAGCAGATAGACACAGAAGTCCCGACCCGAGGCGACCGGGTCCAGCCGGGCGCGGTAGCCGGCGATCACCCCGGACTCCTCCAGGCGCCTGACCCGGCGCAGGCACGGGGCGGGTGTCAGGCCCACCCGGGAGGCGAGCTCGACGTTGCTCAACCGGCCGTCGATGGTCAACTCACGGAGAATTGCTCGATCAGTGGCATCAATGCTCGTCATATTGCTCATCTTCCACCATAAGGGACATTATCAGCAATCAAAGTGCGTCAAACGAGCGATAGAATGGCGTCCATGCTGGAACAACTGGTCGCCTTCGCCGCGACGTCGCTCGTCGTCATCGTCGTCCCCGGTCCGGACATGATGCTGACGCTGCGCAACGCCGCCCGCGGCGGGCGCGCCGGGGCACTCTGGACCGCGGCGGGCATCATGACCGGCCTCGCCGTCCTCGGCACCGCGGCGGCTCTCGGCATCACCGCGCTGCTGACCGCCTCCCCCACGCTGTTCCAGATCGTCCGGGTCGCCGGCGGCATCTATCTCGTCTACCTCGGTGTGCAGGCGCTGCGCGCCTATGTCCGTGCTCGCAGGGAGCACCGGACGCCGGGGGTCTCAGTGGCGGCCGCCGCCGTCCTCCGCCCCGGAACCGGCGGCATCGCGCGCTCGACATGCTTTCGCCAGGGACTGCTGAGCAACCTCCTCAACCCGAAGGTCGCGGCCTTCTACCTCTCGCTGTTCCCGCAGTTCGACCTCTCGCCGCTGGCGCCCTTCGCCCAGCACATCGCGCTCGCCGCGACGTTCTGGGTGCTCTGCCTGGTCTGGTACGCCGGACTGATCACCGTCATCACCCGGCTCGCGCCCCGCCTGCAGTCACCGGCGTTCGCGCGGCGTACCGAAGGACTGGCGGGCACCGCGATGATGGGTCTCGGCGCCCTCGTGCTCACCGGGTCGGCCTGAGCCGAGCTCAGCCCTTCTGCAGACGGCGCCAGCCGCCGGCGCGGTTGTTGGCCACGATGGCGCGAAGCAGCTCGGTCAGCGCCGGGCGGTCGATCGGGTCGTCCCGGTAGATCTGGATGGCTCGCCCGGTGGCGTTGCCGTGCCCCTGATTGATGATCCCGGCCGGGTCGGGGACGGTCGGGTCGTAGAGGAACAGGTTGACGTGGTCCTTGGTGGCGAGCAGGGCGCAGACGTTGCCCTGCAGCACGAAGTAGGGCTGGACCGTCCGCTTGATCGTCTCCTCGATCTCCGGGTCGGCGTCGTGGATGATCTCGCGCAGCTCGCGGCAGATGTCGCGCTGCCACTCGGGCAGACCGTCGAGGTAGGCGTCGACTCCGGCATGGGTGCGGATGGTCATGATCGCAATGTAAACCCGGCCTCCGGGCACCCGGCAAGGCGATAAACAAATCGACAAATCATCTCTTTGACTTCAAGTACTTGAAGTTCTTAGCGTCTTTGGTGTGACTGCATCAACGACTCGGACGTACACGATCCGAGAGGTGGCGACGCTGACCGGGCTACCGGCCAGCACCCTGCGCTACTACGAGACGATCGGGCTGACCTCGCCGGTCAGCCGCGGCGCGAGCAGCGGACACCGGGTCTACGACGAGACCGACCTGGACCAGCTGACCGGCGTCGCCTGCCTCGCCGCGATCGGCCTCTCGATCGACGACATGAGGACGTACGTCGCCAACAGCCGCCTCGGCCGCGACGGCGCCGAGGAGCAGATCGACCTGCTCATCGGCCATGCCGAGCACCTCGCCCGGGAGGCCGAGCACCTCGAGCTCCGACGGGCGTATGTCGGTCTCAAGACCGACTACTGGCGAGCCGTCTCCGCGGGCGACGAGGCCCGCGCCGAGGAGATCGGCGATCGGGCACACGCGATCGCCGACCAGATCCGCAGCCGCGAGAACCACTGATCCACCTATCTCAGACCCCAGGAGAACCATCCATGCGCGTCAACGCGTACGCAGCACCTTCCGCCGGCGAGCCGCTGGCCCCGATCACCATCGAGCGCCGCGAGGTCGGCGCGAACGACGTCCTCATCGCGATCGAGTACGCCGGCATCTGTCACTCCGACATCCACACCGTCAACGGTGACTGGGGCCCGCAGCCGTTCCCGGTCGTCCCGGGCCACGAGATCGTCGGCCGCGTCACCGAGGTCGGTTCGGCCGTCACCGACCACCAGGTCGGCGACCGCGTCGGCGTCGGATGCTTCGTGAACTCGTGCCGTGAGTGCGACCACTGCCGCAACGGCGACGAGCAGCACTGCTCGACCCCCGGCGGCGGCGTCGGGACGTACGCCGCGAAGGACCGCGACGGTTCGTTCACCCAGGGCGGCTACTCGACCCACGTGGTCGTCGACGCCCACTTCGCGCTCAAGGTGCCCGAGGGCATGGACCCCGCGGCCGCGACGCCGCTGCTGTGCGCCGGCATCACGACGTACGCACCCCTGAAGAAGTGGGGCGCCGGCCCGGGCAAGAGGGTCGCGATCGTCGGCCTCGGCGGGCTGGGCCACATGGGCGTCAAGATCGCTCACGCGATGGGCGCCGAGGTGACCGTGCTGTCGCAGTCGCTGAAGAAGCAGGAGGACGGTCTGCGTCTCGGCGCCGACCACTACTACGCCACCTCCGACCCGGCGACGTTCGAGACGCTGAAGAACAGCTTCGACCTGATCGTGAACACGGTCAGCGCCGAGATCCCCGTCGACGACTACCTCGGGCTGCTCGACGTGGACGGCACCCTGGTCAACGTCGGTGCCCCGCCCGAGCCGCTGAGCGTCAACGTGTTCTCGCTGCTCACCAACCGGCGCAACTTCGCCGGCTCGATGATCGGCGGCATCGCGCTGACCCAGGAGATGCTCGACTTCTGCGCCGAGCACGGCATCGGCTCCGAGGTCGAGGTGATCGCGGCGGACCAGATCAACGAGGCGTACGCCCGGGTTCTGGCCTCCGACGTGCGCTACCGCTTTGTGATCGACACCGCCACGCTGGCCTGAGTCCGCTGCGGGGCTCTAGCCCCAGTGGGCGGGCCGGTCGCGCCCTGCGGGCAGGCGGGTGGTCCCGTCTCCTCGCAGGGCGTTGACCTGCGCCTGGCTGAGGAAGAGGACCCGGGAGAGGTCAGCGCCCGCGACGGCCGCGTCCCGCAGATCCGCACCGAGCAGGTCGGCATCGGCGAGGTCGACGCCCCGCAGGTCGGCGGCCACGAGGAGCGCGCTTCTGAGATCGGCACGACGCAGGTCTCGCCGGCGCAGGTCGCGACCGACCAGGTCGGCGCCCGCCAGCGCCTGACCCGCGGGGTGGCGGATCTCTGCACTCACGCGACGGAGCGCGCTCCCGGCGGCCGCGCGGAGTGCGCCCACGTCGGTCGCGAGCACCTGGTCGGCAGAGCCGGCCGCCGCGGCGGAGACCTGCACGGTCAGCTCGGCGAGGTCGGGCGACGGGCGTCGCTCGGCGGCCTCCTCGAGCAGCGCCAGCATCTCGTGCAGGTTCCGCATCACGGCGAAGACGTCGAACATCTCCTGCCGCAACGCCGGCTCCGTGCGCCAGTCGGCACCACCGAAGGTCACCTGGGTGACCTGCTGACCTGCGCCGAAGCACTCGAACACGGTGCAGCCCGCATACCCGCGGTCCCGCAGCCGGTCGTGGATCCCGCAGCCGAAGTCGGGTCCGAGGTGGCGGCAGGGATCGCCGCCCGCCTTGTCCTCCGGGAAGTCCGCCGAGCGAGTGAAGGGCAGCGCCACGCAGCACAGGCCCGCGCAGCGGGAGCAGTCGGACCGGTAGGTGCTCATCGGAGGCAGGGTACGCCGCTGGGCTGCGTCAGCATCCGGCGTCGTCGAGCGCCTTGGCCGTCAACTGCCGGCCGAGCTCGATCATCTCGGTGGCGCGATGGAAGTCGAGCGTACGGGCGGCGTCGACCGGCACGGTGATCAGGACGTCGGGCGGCAGCCCCGCCAGCCGGTAGCGCGCGATCATCTCCTGCATCGCATCCCACGACAGCGTCATGATGTCGGCGACGCGCAGATCGGGCTGAGCGCGGTTCGACTCTGCCTTCGGGGCCGTGGTCATCTCGCCGCCGATGCCCAGCTTGTCGCGGAGCCGCCGGAAGACCGTCGTACCTTCCTCGTCAGCGGTGACGTCGGCGGAGTTCTCGACCACCGGCGACTGCGTCCCGCGCTGGGTGCGCGGGCCCTGCAGCGAGACCGCGATGGTCAGGTCGGCCGGGGTAGCGGCGGTCGGGGCCATCGGCAGCGGGTTGAGCAGGCCGCCGTCGACGAGCACCCGGCCGTTCCACATCACCGGCAGGAAAACGCCGGGGATGCCGATCGAGGCCCGGATCGCCTTGACCAGCGGGCCGCGCTGGAACCACACCTCACGGTGCGACTCCAGGTCGGTCGCGATCGCGGTGAACGGGATCGGCAGATCCTCGATGAGCTGCTCGCCCAGCAGATTCTCGAGCTCTGCGACGACGCCGTCGGCGTTGAACGCACCGCCTGCCCGCCACTTCGGGTCGAGCAGCCGCAGCACGTCGATCTGACGCAGCCCCGTCGCCCAGCCGGCGAAATCCTCGTCCTTGCCGGCCGCGACCAGGCCGCCGACCAGCGCCCCCATCGAGGTGCCCGCGACCGCCACGATCTCGTGTCCCCGCGCCCGCAGCTCCTGGACGACGCCCAGGTGGGCGTAGCCCCGTGCGCCGCCTGCCCCCAGGGCGAGCGCGACCCGCTTGCCATTCGTCGCCATGCCTCCATGATCCCCGATACCCCGCGGGAGCTCTGCACGTTGGACTAGCGTGCCGGATATGAGCATCCCGGTCGCGCTGTCCGATCTCGCTGCCACGCTCGAACGCTTCGGCAGCGGTTTCCTGCTGACCACCGCGGGCGAGCGGATCAAGGTGGTGGTCGTGGACCCGGTCGTCGAGGGCTCGACGCTGCGGATCTCGGATCCGGGCGGTGGCACCCGTGCGAACCTCGCCGCGAACCCTGTGCTCACCTTGACGTACGCCCCGCTCACGCCGCGCGAGCATGCGCTGATCGTCGACGGCACCGGCCGGGTCGAGGGATCCGATGTCCTCGTGACGCCGACCGGCGCCGTGCTGCACCGGCCGGCATCGCACGCGTCCGGGCCGATCTCCGAGGACGGCTGCGGGCAGGACTGCCGTCCGGTCTGACGTCGGCGAGGAGCCGTCCGCGCGTCGCGTCGCCGGGCATGACGGCGTCCGTAGGCTCGACCCATGGAGACCTCCACCACCGTGCTCGTCACCGGCGCGACCGGGTTCATCGGTCGGCGGCTGGTCGCGGAGCTGACCGAACGCGACCTCACGGTGCGCGCCATGACCCGGCGGCCGGACGACTACGACGGCCCCGGCGAACCGGTAGGTGCCGACGTCGACGACCCGACCACCCTGTCGGCAGCGCTCGACGGGGTCGATGTGGCGGTCTATCTGGTGCACTCGCTCGACCACGACGACTTCGAGGAGCGCGACGCCCGGGCCGCACGGTCCTTCGGGACCGCCGCCGCCCGGGCCGGGGTGCGCCAGATCGTCTATCTCGGCGGGCTCGGCGACGACGGGGATCTCTCACCCCACCTGCGCTCTCGCCGCGAGGTCGAGACCCTGCTCGGCGAGGCCGGTGTCCCGGTCACGGTGCTGCGGGCCGCGATCGTGGTCGGCCGGGGTGGCGTCTCCTGGGAGCTGACCCGGCAGCTGGTCAAGAACCTCCCCGCCATGGTGGTGCCGAGGTGGACCGCCACCCGGACGCAGCCCGTCGCCGTCGACGACGTGATCCGCTATCTCGCCGGTGTCATCGACAACGAGGATGCGATCGGCGAGGTCTTCGAGATCGGCGGCCCCGAGCCGATGACGTACGTCGACATGCTGACAGTCGCCTCCGAGGTGGCCAACGGCCGATCGATCCCGGTCGTCGCCGTGCCGGTGCTGACGCCTCGGCTGTCGTCGTACTGGCTGGCACTGGTGACCGACATCGACGTGACCACCGGGCGCAATCTGATCGACTCCATGACCACCGAGGTGGTCGTACGGGACCGTCGCATCCTCGATGTCGTGCCCGGCGAACCGCTGCCCTATCGGGAAGCCGTACGTCGCGCCCTGGCCGAGCGGCTGGCCGACGAGAACGCCCTCTGAGCCGGCGGTGTCTCAGCCGAAGAGCAGCGGCAGCGCGAGCAGCATCGACAGGGACCACGAGCAGTGGGTGAGGATCGGCGCGAGCACGCCGCCGGACGCACGCCGCTCGAGCCCGACCACGATCCCGAGCAGGATCGCCGCGAAGGCCAGCATCACGTTGCCGGTCGCGAGCGTCGCGATCACGTAGGCCACCGACGTCCAGGCAACCGGATGGCGAGGAAGGGCGGCGTAGACCGCACCACGGAAGAACAGCTCCTCCGCCACCCCGTTGATCGCCGTCACCACGACCAGGATCGGCAGCGAGCCCTGGTCGGCGAAGTCGAGCACCGAGCGCACCTGTCGGTCCAGCCACGGGATCTCGCGCACGACGAGACCGCCGATCACGAAGATCCCGGCCAGACCGAGGCCGAGCAGGATCGGCGCCAGCACCGGACGTACGAACCGCTGCCGACCCTGCCCGTCCTGCCGGCGCCAGGCGCCGATCCGTCCGAGGTGTAGCGGCCCGGACGCGAAGGCGCCGATGGTCCAGACCCCGGCCAGGGCGAAGGCCGCCGGATAGAACCAGACGCTGCCCGGCTCGATCCGGAGCGATACGCCGAGCACCAGCGCACCGAGCACGACGAAGCCGGCCGTGACCCACTGGCGGCGCCGCAGGCCGGCGTCGCTGTCTCGGTGATCGCGCGGCACGACGTCCCACAAGGACCTGCGCACCCAGCTGCGCACGGCACTCCCCTCGCTCCGGTGACGGCTGCGTCCAACGTACGTGGCCGGCATGACCAGGCACACCCGATCAGTGCTGCCGCGATCGACGTGTCGTCAGATGATCGCGACGGCGTTCGCCGGTGAGCCGGTCGCGCCGGTGACGTTGAGCGGCTTGACGCTGAGGAAGGCCTCCCACCGCTGCAGGTCGTCCATGCGGCGAGCCAACGGCCCGAGCCTCCACAGCTCGCCCAGCGGCATGCCGAGCTTGGCCAGGAACTCCTGGTGCATCATGCCGCGGTCGTTCGGCGCCGACCGGACGAAGGGCGAGTGGGGGACGGGCGGCAGGCACTCGACCGCGAAGGTGTCCGCCGCGAGCAGGGCGAGGCCGGTGTCCCAGGCCCAGTCGAGGACCTCCTCGCTCTGTTCGATGCCCGTGGCGCGGCCGACGGCCTGCTGAGCCAGCTTCTGCTCGGCGGTGAGCCCGAGGAACCATTCGCACCACCCGGTGTGGAGCATGACGATGTCACCGGCACGCAGCTCGACCGCCTGCGCGGTGAGAGCCTGATCGATGTAGTCGTACGGGATCGGCTGGCCCGCCTCGTGGTCGAGAGTCTCCTCGCGCCGGGCGAGGAGGCCGGCGATGTCCACCAGAACTCCCCGGCTGACGATCGGCCGGTCGGCCCAGACCTGGATGCCGATCTCCTCGGTGCCGGGGACGATCAGCTCGTCGGCGGTCTCGCCGTAGAACCCGACGTCGTCGGCACGCCGATGCCGCAGCCCGTCGACCTGGGTCGAGGACTGGAGGTAGTAGCCGTCGAGGTAGTCGTCGCGGTGAGCCGGGTGGTTGCCGTAGATGACGTGCTCGGCCGGCTTCCTCGCCCTGGACATCCCCGGCATGAACGCGTTGATCGGGTAGTCCAGCCCGAAGGTCTCGCCCAGCTGGACGAGTCCGGCCGCGGCCACCACGCTCTCCTCGCCCGCGAACGACGGCGTGCCGCGCCACGGGTCCTCGAAGAGCTCCCACGACGTGCCCCGCAGCCGGCCGGGCCGGTCGTGGAGCTCGGCCCGGCTCGGGCGGTCGTGCGTGGTCATCTGGTCGCTTCCGCGTCGTCACGCACCGTTGCCTCGGAGCCGACGTGGGTGAGGAGGTAGGCCGTCACGGCCGAGGTCGAGGCGGCGACGCACAGAATCGTCTTGAACAGGCCGTTGGGGCCGACGACGACTGCCTGGCTGCCGACGACGAGGCCCACGGTCTGCAGGCCGATGAGCGCGAGACCGCCGAGCAGCGCGACGATCAGCGACGCGATGAAGACGGTGCGGAGGATCGATCGAGTCATGGTTCCGTCCCTTTCTCAGACAGGCAGGACGCCGGAGGCGACGAGCACCCCGATGCCGAGCAGCGGAAGTGCGTAGTAGGCGAGCATCCTGCGGAAGGTGTGCAGCGGATCGACTCCGGCGATGCCACAGGCGACATACAGCGGCGCTCCGCCCGGCGGCACGGCGGCCTCGCAGGAGGAGAAGATCAGGACCGCGACCGCGGCGGTGGTGGCGGGTACGCCGGCTGCCGCGAGAGCGGCCACGCCGACCACGCCGACCGCTGCCATCGTCGCGGTGCTCGAGAGCGGTGCCGCGACGGCGACGACGATGATCCCGATGACGAGCGCGAGCAGCCATACGGGCAGGTCGAGGTCACCGAGCAGCCCGGCGAGCTGATCGGGGAGACCGGTCGTCGCCAGCGCGTTCGCACCCGCGAACGCGAACAGGACGGTCAGCCCCACCACCCCGAACCGCGGTGCCGAGCCGCCGATCAGCTCGACCCAGCCGCGGCCGCTGCGCGGCAGCCGATCCCGCCCGAGGAACAGCCCGATCAGGATGAGGATGACGGGCATCCAGAAGATCGGGCTCAACGCCTCCGTGACATCTGAGTCGATCCGCTCGGTCAGCGCCGTCGCCACGGCGCCGGTGGTGAGCACGATGGGGATCGCGATCCCCGCGAACAGCAACAGCGTCGGCCAGCCGTTGGAGAACGCAGCCCGTACGTCCCGGCCGCTGCGCGACACGGTCGGACCGCTGCCGGCGGTGGAGCGGCGTACGAGCAGGTAGGTGACGATCAGGCGGTGCAGCACGCACCACAGCCCACCGATGAGCAGCGGCACGATCAGCGAGTCGATGTCGACGAGGGCACCGCCGACCGAGGAGCCGACCAGGACGAACATCGAGGCGCTGAACGGGAAGGTGATGCCCATGCCCGCGTTGCCGGCCACGATCGTGGCGGCCGTGGTGCGGTCGACGCGGGTGCGCTCCATCCACGGGATCGTCACCGACCCGACGGTGGCGGCGATCGCCGCCTGGTTGTGGACGATGCTCCCGAGCCCCGCGGAGGCGACCGTCGACACGTACGCCGGGCCGCCGCGGCGGTGACCGATGAGAGCGTCGAGCAGGTCGATCATCCGGTGGGTGACACCTGCCTTCTCCAGGACGTAGCCCATGAAGACGAAGATGACGGTGGCGTAGACGATCTCGTCGACGATCGCGGCATAGAGGGCGTCCCAGCCCGCGCTGAGGAACTGGCTGCCGTTGAACACCGCGGCGACGACGAACCCCACCACCATCGCCTCACCGACATTACGGCGCAGAACGGTCGTCCAGGCCAGGATCACCGCCAGGTAGACGCCGAGCGCCCAGACGCCGATCACGACCCGCTCCCGTCAGCGGCCATCCGCTCCATCGCTGTCATCGAGGCACCCGTCATCTCGGCAGGAACCCCCAGATCTGCGAGGTAGGCGCCGGTCGAGCGCATCTCCGCCGCCCGCCGGGCGGCATGCTTCGACGTACCGGTGAGGAAACGGTCGATGACCGCCTGTCCGTCACCGGCGAGAACGCCTGCGATCTGACCACGGACCCACTCTTCCATCCCGGCGCCACGCCCGGCACCGACCGCCTCGACGACGACCGAGGCGAGCCCCTTCATGAAGACGCTGCGCAGCAGCTTGTGCGCCATGGCGTCGCCGAGGTCGCCACCCACCACCTCGACCGGCGTGCCCAGCGGACGCATCAACGCCGCGACCGCGTCTCCTGCCGGCCCGGCGGCCATCAGCGGCGTGGCGGTGCCCAGCTGGATGACCGGTCCGAGGATGGCGACATCGACCAGGCGTACGTCCTCGCGCCCCTCGAACACCGTGGCCAGCGCCCGCTTCTCCAGCGGCCCCGAGGAGGTGAAGTCCGCATAGACGGCACCCGGGGCGAGTGTGGCGGCGGCCGTCTCCGCGACCGATCGGCTCGCCGAGGCCGCGGTCAGGACGATCACGACCTGGGCGCCCTCGACCGCTCCCTCCAGCGTGTCCGCGACCTCGACACCTCCCGGCGCCTCGCTGAGGTAGGGATCGAAGCCGGTCACCCGGTGGCCGGCCTGGGCGAGAGCGGTGCCGTAGATGCGGCCGACCTCGCCGAGGCCGAGGATCGCCACGCTGGCGCCCTGGAGCGGACTGTCGGAGCTTGTGCTGTGTGACATCGTCGAACTTTCGGTGCTGGGGAGGATCAAGGGTCAGTCGTCCGCGGGAATCCGGATGGCCAGGACGTCGCAGGGGGCGCGCAGCAGCACGGTCTGAGCCGTGCTGCCGAGGAGGAACTTCCCGGTGCGCGAGCGGCGGCGGAGACCGACGACAACGAGGTCGGCGCTCACCCTCTCCGCCTCGTCGACGAGGGTCTCGGCGACGGCGACGGCCTCGGCGTACTGGCGTACCTCGACCTCGAGGCCCTGGTCTGCCAGCCGCTGCCGCACGGCCTCGAGCTCCGCAGCCGGGACGAGGCCGCGGTCGGCATAGGCGCCGCCCGTCGAGGAGTTCACGACCACGAGGGGGCCGCCACGTGTCTGGGCCTCCCGGACGGCGCCGGCGAGGACACGCTCGCCGGCGTCGCCGGGCATGTAGCCCACGAGGATCGTCATGGCTGCTGTCCCTCGGACCCGGCGAGACCGAGGGATGCCTCGATCACCCGGCGGGTCGCCTCCTCGGCGGCGTACTTGGCCTCGGCACGGTCCGCGATCACGGCCGCGGACTCGAGGGGAACCACGACAACACCGTCCGCGTCCCCGACGATGATGTCGCCGGGACGGACGACCACGCCGGCGACAGCGACATCGACCGAGAGGGCGTACGGGCCATCCTTGTAGGGGCCGGCCGGAGTCCGCGATCGGGCGAAGACGGGCATGTCGTACTCGGCCAGGCCCTCGGCGTCGCGGACCGCGCCGTCGAGGAGGAACCCGGCGACACCACGGGCCTTGGCCTTGCCGCCGATGAGCTCGCCGATGAGGGCGCGCGACTCGTCGGCGCCACCGCTCACGACGATCACCTCACCCGGTTCGACCTGCGTGAGCGCCTCGTGGATGCCGAGGTTGTCGCCGGGGCGGGTCCAGACGGTGAACGCGGTGCCGACCATGCCGGCACCGGGCCAGGCGGGCGTGATGACGGAGTCGACCGAGCCCAGCCGATCCATGGCGTCGCCGATGTTGGCAGTCGGGAGACGGCGGTACCGGTCGAGAAGCGCGTCGTCGGGACGCTGCGGCCGAGCCGTGGCGACGCGGCCGCCGGGGTTGAACTGCTGGTCGGCGAGGATGCTGTCAGTCATCAGTCGTCCGCCTTCACCAGCGGGAACAGGTCGCCGAAGGTCTTCTCGGTCTCGTCCCAGTAGGTGGCGTACTCGTCGGCGTCCAGGTAGGACGGGGCGAGGCCGGCGTCGGTCATCTTCTTCTGGAACGCCGGGTCCTCCATCACCTCACCGATGGCGGTGGACATCTCGTCGACGACCTCGTCGGGCGTGCCCGCCGGGAAGGAGTAGCCGCGCGAGGAGGAGATCTCCACGTCGTAACCAGACTCCTCGAACGTCGGTACGTCGGGCAGCGACTCGGCGCGCTCGGCGTCCATGACGCCGACGATGCGGACCTTGCCGGAGTCGGCCAGGGGCCGCAGGTCGCTCACGTTGGCGAGCAGGACCTCGGTGTTGCCGCCCAGGAACGCGGTGGTGGCGGCGGTGCCGCCGTCGGCGAAGTGCACCGGGGCGAGATCGGCTCCGGTCACCTCCTTCAGGCTGGCGAGGGCGAAGTGCTCGTTGCTCGCGACGCCGGTCGTGGTCGCGCGCAGCTTGCCGGGTTCCGCCTTGGCGGCCTCGACCAGGTCCTTCGGGGTCTTGATGTCGCTGTCGGGGGCGACCGCGACCGCGGTGGGGTCGACGACCTGGAGGGCCACGGGGGCGAAGCTGTCGCGCTCGTAGGAGGCCCCCCGGCTCTCGTCGAGCACGGTCATGATCGCCGACGGGAACGTCGTGGCGGCCATGGTGTAGCCGTCCGGCTCGGCCTGCGTCAGCGCGGTGTAGGCGACCTGGGAGTTGGCCGCGGGCTTGTTGACCACCGTGATGGTGGCGTCGAGCTTGTCCTCGAGCTCCGTGGCGAGCATGCGAGCACCGATGTCGGTCGGGCCGCCTGCGTCGTACCCGACGACGAGCTCGATGGGCTTGGCCGGGTAGTCGCCGGTCGCTGCGTTGGTTCCGGACTGGGCACAGGCAGCGAGCGAGAGGCACGCCAGGCCGATGCCGGTGAGGGTGAGTGCGCGGGGTGCGCGGTTCATGGGGATGACCTTTCGTCGGTTTCGGGGGTGGCTGGATCAGACTTCGGCGTCGGTGGGCAGTCCCGCCTTTCTCTTCAGTCCGGCGCTGAACACCGAGGCGAGGAGGATCGCGAGGGCGACCAGCAGGAACACCAGCGAGAGCGGGCGGTCGACGAAGATCCCGAAGTCGCCCTGGGAGATCTGCAGGGACTCCCGCAGCGCGCTCTCGATGAACGGGCCGAGGATGAGCGTGAGGACCAGCGGCGCGAGCGGCAGGTGGACCTGCCGGAAGACGAAGCCGACGACGCCGAAGAACACCATCACGTAGATGTCGATGACGCTGTTGTTGACGGCGTAGGAGCCGATCACGATGAAGGCGAAGATCACCGCGCGCAGGACCGAGTAGGGGATCGCCAGGATCCGGGTCCACAGCCCGACCATCGGGACGTTCAGCACCAGCAGGAGCAGGTTGCCGACGAACAGGCTCGCGATCACCGTCCAGACCAGGTCCGGCGCCTCGGTGAAGAGCTGCGGTCCCGGGGTGAGCCCGTTCTGGAGGAAGGCGCCCATGAGCACCGCGATCGCCGGCGAGGCCGGGATCCCGAGGGTGAAGAGCGGGATGAAGGCGGCGTTGCTGTGCGAGTTGTTGGCGGTCTCGGGAGCGGCTACGCCCTCGATCGCGCCGGTCCCGAGCTCCTTGCGGTGCCGAGAGACCTTCTTCTCGGTGCTGTAGGCCAGCAGTGAGGAGATCGCCGAGCTCACGCCCGGGATGAGGCCGACGACGGTGCCGATCGAGGCACCTCGCCCGATCGCCGGTGCGGCGCGGCGCAGGTCGGTTCTCGTCGGGAGCAGCTGCCGGAGCGTCGGGGCGGTGGGCTTGGGAGCCGCGCCGCCGCTGGTGGCGAGCAGCTCACCGAGCCCGAAGATGCCGACCAGGACGGGTACGTAGCTGATGCCGTCGAAGAAGTGCGGCTGGTCGAAGGTGAACCTCGGCATGCCCATGACCGGGTCGATGCCGACCATCGCGATCAACAGGCCGAGGCAGGCCGAGATGAGCCCCTTGAGGACCGACCGCCCCACCAGGCCGACCAGCAGCGCCAGGCCGATGAGCACCAGGGAGAAGAACTCCGGGGGCCCGATACGCAGGCCGAGCTCCGAGAGCGGCTTCGCCGCCACGACGAGCGCGAGGGTGGCGATCGTGCCGCCGATGAACGAGCCGATCCCGGCCGTGGCCAGTGCTGCTCCGGCCCGACCACGCAACGTCATCTGATAGCCGTCGATGCAGGTGATCGCCGACTCGCCCTCGCCCGGGATGTTCAGCAGGACGCTCGTGATCGTCCCGCCGTACGCACCTCCATAGAAGATCGCGGCCAGCATGATGATGGCGCTGGCCGGATCCATCGTCAGGGTGAGCGGGATCAGGATCGCCATGCCGGCGGTCGACCCGATCCCGGGCAGGATGCCGAGGATCGTGCCCAGCAGGCACCCGATCAGGGCGAAGAGCAGGTTCTGCGGGGTCAGCGCCGAAGCGAAGCCGTCGAGGAGCGCGGTGAAGGAATCCATGACCTCACAGCCCCAGGTCGCGCAGGAACGGGATGCTGGAGACCGGTAGCGGCACCGTCAGCAGCCGGGTGAAGGCGTAGAAGACGCCGAAGCTTCCGATCACGGCGATGACCAGCGACTGCAGCGGTCCCCGGCGCCCGACCACCAGCAGGTGGAAGAGCAGGAAGACCAGCATGCTGACCTGGTAGCCGACCGGCTCGAGGCAGGCGGCGAGCACGCACAGGCTCACCAGGATGGCCAGCACGGTCGGGAGGGAGTAGTCGGGCGTCTCCTCCTCGTCCGGGGCCGCCTTGCCCGCGGTCTCGGGGCGGAGTCGTGCCCGCAGCTCCTGGCCGAACCAGATGAGCCCCAGCACGACCAGGAGCACCCCCAGCCAGAGCGGGAAGAACCCGGGCCCAGGCCCGAGGTCGTCCCAGTAGCCGAGCGAGCGCGAGCCGATGAACGCGGCTGCTCCGATCGCGACGACGAGCGCTGCGACGAGCAACGGCAGGACGGACCGGCGGCGCTCGTCAGCGGTCGCTGGACCGGCTACCGCCGTAGTGGCGGGGATGTTGGTGTAGTCGCTCATGTTTCTCATTCTGTGATAAGGTGTATCACGGCATGAGGAACTATCCGTGACGGCCGTCACCCTGTCAAGCCCTCGTGCTCAGGGGTGCGAGGATTCGATGCGTCGCGACGAAACGGAGGAGGCCCGTGAGCGAGGAGAAACCGGCAAGCACGATGCGCTCTTTGGAGAGAGCCATCGACGTCCTCGAGGTGCTCGAGGCGACGCGTACGCCGCTGCGGCTGAGCGAGGTCGCGCGCCGAGCGGGTCTGCACGTCGCCACGACCCAGCGCATCCTCAACGCGCTCGAGTCGCGCGGACGAGTCGAACAGGACGGCACCGGCTATCGCACCGGCGTCGCGATGCTGTTCGGGGCACACGCCTACCTGGCCACCAACCGGCTGGCCTCGACCGCGCCGATGATCCTGCAGCAGCTCGCCGCTGCCACCGGGCTCACCGCCTCCGTGTTCGTTCGCGCCGGATCCTCCCGTGCCGTGATCGCCCGGGTCGAGGGCAACGACCCGCTGCGCTATGTCCTCCCGATCGGCGAGCGGCTCCCGCTCCACCTCGGCGCGGGCAAGGTCATCGCTGCGTACATGGATCCCGCGGAGCTCGAGGCAGCCCTCGACGGCATCGGCGAGTTCACCCGGGCCGACGGGACCCAGATCTCCCCCGAGGACTTCCGGCACGAGCTCGAGGAGATCCGTCAGCGCGGCTGGGTGGCCTCCCACGACGAGCGCGTGGTCGGCGCGTCATCCGTGGCCGCTCCGCTGATCAGCGCCGACGGTGAATGCCTCGCGGCGATCCAGGTCTCCGGTCAGACCAGCAACCCCGCCTTCACCGACCCCACGCCCCTCGGACACGAGGTCGGTCAGGCCGCGAGTGCGCTCGCTGCGCGCCTCGGCTGACTCCAACGTGCCCTAGGGTCGTTCGATGTGCCCGACAACTGGCTGAACGAGACCCGCGACTCCTACGACACCGATGCCGCCGGCTACGCCGAGCAGGTACGCGGCCTGCTGGACGATCGCCCGTATCTGCGGGCGGGGCTGGCCGTGTTCGCCGAGACGGTGCGCCAGAGCGGCGGGCCGGTGGCCGATGTCGGCTGCGGGCCCGGGTACGTCACGCGGCACCTCCGCGACCTGGGCGTGGACGCGTTCGGGATCGACCTCTCCCCGGAGATGGTCGCCATCGCCCGGCGCGACCATCCGGATCTCGGGTTCGAGGTCGGGTCGATGACCGATCTGCCGCTGGCGGACGGGTCCGTGGGCGGCGTACTCGCCTTCTGGTCCGTGATCCACATCCCCGACGCGGCGGTGCCGGGAGTGTTCGAGGAGTTCCGCCGGGTGCTCCGGCCCGGCGGTCAGGTGCTCGTCGGTTTCCACGTCGGCGACGAGACACGGCATTCGTCCACGGGCTACACGGGGCAGCCGATCAACGTCGACAGTCACCGGCGCCGGCCCGGGCAGATCTCCGAGTGGCTGCGGGACGCCGGGTTCACGATCGAGGCCGAGCTCCTGATGCGGCCCGACGACGAGGTTCCGGGCGCGATCGTCTTCGCACAAGCGCCGGTTTGATCGCTCACCGTCGAGCGTTCATAGTGCGCAGCATGGTGAACGAGATCGACCGGTTGGCATGGGTGACGGCGGGCGAGGCGCGCGGTCGTGACGAGGACGAGCCGGTCGCTCTGGCCGCTCTGGCCCGCACCGGGGTCACCGTCGACGTGGTCGACTGGGACGACCGGAGCGTCGAGTGGGCGGCGTACGACCGCGTCGTGCTCAGGTCGGCCTGGGACTACCCGCAGCGGCTGGCCGAGTTCCTGACCTGGCTCGACGAGGTCACCCAGGTCACCGAGCTGGTCAATCGGCCCGCCCTCGTGCGGTGGAGCCTCGACAAGCGGTATCTCGCCGAGCTCGCGGCAGCCGGGGTGCCGATCACGCCCACCGTCTTCGTCGAGCCCGGCTCGACGGCAGAGTTCCCCGACGGCGACTTCGTCGTCAAACCCGCGGTCGGCGCCGGCAGCCGGGACGCCGCCTCGTACGGCCCCGAGGACCATGCGGCCGCGTCGGCTCACGTCGCCCGCCTCCACGCCGGCGGACAGGTCGTGCTGGTCCAGCCGTTCCTGAAGTCGGTGCCCATCGACGGCGAGTGGCCGCTGGTCTTCTTCGACGGGCGGTTCAGCCACGCCGCCAGCAAGCGGGTCGACCTGCCGCGGGCCGGCGCCGTCGACGACCTCTTCGCCGTGGAGACCAACGCCGCCCACACCGCGGGCCCCGACCAGATCGAGGTCGCGCAGGCCGCCGTGGACCTGGTCACCGGCCGGTTCGGGACACCGACGTACGCCCGGGTCGACCTGGTCCGCGACAACGACGGCCGCTACTGCGTGCTCGAGGTCGAGCTCGTCGAGCCCTCGCTCTTCCTGCCCCAGGCCGACCCGGCCGCGGCCGACAGGCTCGCCGCCGTCCTCACTTCACCGCGGGACGGGCGCTAGACAGGCACCCGCTCGGCGACCTGCTCGGCGACCGGTGCGGTCCTCGCCGTGAACCGCAGGTTCGGGTCGTCGACGGAGCGGAGCCGCAGCTCGCGGCTGTCGTACAGGTAGTCCTGTCGGACCTGCCACGGCGCCCGCTTGCCCTGGCGGGGCATCACGGCGTCGCCGCGCTGGATGTAGCCCGACCGCATCGAGGCACCCATCACGGAGACCTCGTCGCGATCCTCGTCGGCCGCCTCCGCCACCACCTGGCCGTAGCCGTTGCGCGCCATGTGCTTGAGCAGCCGGCACAGGTACGCAGCGGCGAGGTCGGCCTTCAGGGTCCAGGACGCGTTCGTGTAGCCCATCACGATCATCGCGTTGGGCATGCCCTCGACCAGGGTGCCCTTGTAGAGCATCCGGTCGCGGGTGTCGACCGGCTCACCGTCGACCTCGATCCGCATGCCGCCGAGCAGCTGGATCCTGAGCCCGGTGGCCGTGATGACGATGTCGGCGGGGATCTCCTCCCCCGACGCCAGCTGGATGCCGGTCTCGGTGAAGGTGTCGATCGTGTCGGTGACGATGGAGGCCTCGCCCCGCCGCAGGACGGAGAAGAGGTCGCCGTTCGGCACCACGCACAGCCGCTCGTCCCAGGGGTTGTAGCTCGGCTCGAAGTGCTTCATGTCGACGTCGCTCCCGACCTGGGCGCGGATCGCGGCCAGGATCGCCTTCCGGGCGGCCTGGGGCGCGGTGCGGCAGAAGCGGTACATGCCCTGCTGCAGCAGGATGTTGCGTACGCGTCCGGCGCCGTAGACCGCCCGGGTCGGCACCTTGAGCAGGTTGAAGGCGGCGGAGACCGGGTCGTCGGCCGGAACCGGAACGACGTACGTCGGGGAGCGCTGCAGCATCGTGACGTGCTCGGCCTTCTCGGCCATGTTCGGGACCAGCGTGATCGCGGTGGCGCCACTGCCGATGACGACCACGCGCTTGCCGGTGTGGTCGAGGTCCTCTGGCCAGTGCTGCGGGTGGACGAGCTCACCCTGGAACCGCTCCTCACCGGGGAACGACGGGCGGTGGCCCTGGTCGTAGTCGTAGTAGCCGGTCGCGCCGACGAGGAAGTGGCTCGTCCACTGCTCCGTCTCGCCGGTGGTCTCGTCCAGCGCCGTGGTGGTCCATAGGCCACGCTCGGTGGACCAGGATGCGGAGACGACCCTGCGGCCGAAGTGGGTGTGCTGCGTGACGCCGTACTCGTCCGCGGTCTCCTCGATGTAGCGCTTGATGCTCGGGCCGTCGGCCAGCACCTTGGTCCCGTTCCACGGCCGGAACCCGTAGCCGAAGGTGAACATGTCCGAGTCCGAGCGGATCCCGGGGTAGCGGAACAGGTCCCAGGTGCCGCCCATCGCGGTGCGGCGCTCGAGGATGGCGTACGTCCGCCCGGTCCGCTCGCGGGTCAGCTGGCTGGCGACGCCGACGCCGGAGAGGCCGGCTCCGACGATGAGGACGTCGACGTGGCGCTGGGTGGTCATGCGGTCCTCCGAAGGTCCGTGGTCGTCTGGTCCAGGGTCGTCGCCAGGATGGTGTCGGCGATCAGGTCGGGGTCGTCCGCCATCGGCACGTGCCCGCAGCCGGGCAGCTCGACGTGGCGCGCTCCGGGCAGGCGCAGCCGCGCCTCGCCGGCCTGGTAGGGACGCAGGACCCGGTCCTTCGTGCCCCACGCGATCGTGATCGGCACATCGGCCGGCACCGCACCGTCGAAGAGGTAACCGCCACGGATGATGTCGCGGAGCGCCTGCTTGGAGTCGAGCATGTTGCACAGGTCCTCGTACGCCACCTCCGCCGGGATCGCCGCCGGCCGGGCGGTCAGCCAGCTGAGCCCGAGCGTCCGGCCCCACGGGTGACGAAGAAGCCACGGCGCGACCGGCCGCAGCACCCCCGAGGTCGCGATGACCGAGGCGAACAGTGCGCGCACGTAGACGAACTCGACGTCGTTGCGCCAGAAGCCGGCCGGGGAGATCGCCGTGACGCTGCGGGCGAGCCCGTGCTTGCTCAGCTCCAGCGCGACCACACCACCGAGACTGTTGCCCACGACGTGCGGACGCTCCAGGCCGGCCTCGGCCAGGAACTCCTCGAGGGGGTCGATCAGCGCCTGCCGGGGCGAGCGGCCGTCGGCCACGTGGGCCGGGGACTCGCCGTGACCGGGCAGGTCCACGAGGAACACCTCGTGGTGCTCGGCGAGCCGGTCGACGACCGGGTGCCAGGCCTGACGGCGGTGACCGATGCCGTGGATCATCAGCAGCGGCTCGCCCGAGCCGGTGCTCTCGTACGCCAGCACCTCAGACCGCCGCACTGGTCGGCTGCGCGCGGTAGCGCGCGGCCCGCCCGTCGATACCGAGGGCGCGCCAGACCAGCTTGGCCGGTCCCTTGCGGATCCCCAGGTTGTCGGCCAGGAGGCGTACGTCGGAGAAGAGGTCGCGCAGGAGCTTCTCGGAGTCCTGGGAGTCCCACCAGATCTCCTTGGCGACGTCCTTCGGGATGCCCATGTCCTCGCGCGCCTGCTTGCTCGGCACCATGATCACGTCGCACAGGAGCCGCATGACCACCGGGAACAGGTAGGTCAGCGCGCGCCGCTTGACGGGGTTCATCTGCGCCCAGTGGTGCTCGAGATACTGGTGCGCGAAGCCGATGTGGCGCGCCTCCTCGGCGATGTGGATCTGCATGACGCGGTCGATCAGCGGGTGGCTGCCACCGGCACGCATGATGCTCTTCTGCAGATGGTCGATCGGCTCCTCGCCGCCGAGGATGCCGACGAAGAAGATCTCCGGGAACCAGGTCCCGGCCGACGTCACCAGCGGAGCCAGCCAGGCGAACCATCCCGGTGCCCCGGCGACGCCGTCGACCCCGGAGTTCTCCACGAACCGGTTGACCGACTCCTGGAACATCTGGATGTGGTGGGTCTCCTCGGTGACCTCGTGCATCGCGTAGCGGAACTCGGGGTTGCCGTCCTTCGCCAGGATCAGGTGGTGCATCACGCCCGCGATGAGCACCTGCTCGAACTGGCGCCCGACCTTCGCGATCTGCGCGTAGCGGTAGACCCCGACCTGGATCTGCCGCTCCTTCGAGAGCGACTTGTACCACTCGTGACGGCCTATCTCGTCGGCGTCGGTGAGGACGAAGCGCTCGTCGTTCGGGTCGAGGTGGAACTCGGGATCGTCCCACTTGATGTCCTTGAACGCCTGGAAGTGCTGGTCCACCGAGGCCTCGGAGAGCGTCCGCAGCGTGTCGTAGTAGGACTGCTTTCCCTCGGCGGTCCTCGTCGTCGAACTCATCTCGATCTCCTTCTCATCGGGTGGGGACCGGAAGGGATCGGCTGATGATCTCCTTCATGATCTCGCTGGTGCCGGCGTAGATGCGCTGGACGCGGAGGTCCGTGAAGGCCCGGGCGATCGGGTACTCCTCCATGAAGCCGTAGCCGCCGAAGAGCTGGACGCACTTGTCGACGACGATGCCGGCGCGCTCGGAGCTCCAGTACTTGGCCATCGCGGCGGTCGGGATGTCGAGCTCGCCCTTGACGTGCAGCTCGACGCACTCGTCGATGAAGGAGCGCGCCACCCGGGCCTCGGTCGCGATCTCGGCCATCTCGAACTTGGTGTTCTGGAAGCCGAAGACCGGCCGACCGAAGGCGGTGCGCTCGTTGACGTAGAGGAGCGTCTCGTCGAAGCAGAACTCCATCGCGGCCACACTGCCGACGGCCACGATCAGCCGCTCCTGGGGCAGCTGCATCATCAGCTGGACGAACCCGTCGCCCTCCTTGTCGCCGAGCAGGTTCGAGGCCGGGATGCGTACGTCGTCGAAGAAGAGCTCGCAGGTGTCCTGCCCCTTCATCCCGATCTTGTCGAGCACCCGGCCGCGGCGGAAGCCTTCGGTGTCGGTCGGGACGATGACCAGGGAGATCCCGGCGGCGGCCTCTTCCGGGTTGGTCTTGACCGCGACCAGCACCATGTCGGCCAGGAGCCCGTTGGTGATGAACGTCTTGGCGCCGTTGACGACGTAGTCGTCGCCGTCCTTGACCGCCTTGGTGCGGATGCCCTGCAGGTCGGAGCCGGTGCCGGGCTCGGTCATCGCGATCGCGGAGACCACCTCGCCGGACGCCAGCTTCGGCAGCCACTCGTTCTTCTGCGCCTCCGTGCCGTACGCCAGCAGGTAGTGGGCCACGATCCCGCTGTGCAGCGAGGCGCCGAAGGCGGTGTCGCCGACCCGGGCCTGCTCCTCGATCAGCACGGCCTCGTGGGCGAAGGTGCCGCCACCGCCGCCGTACGCCTCGGGGATGGAGAGGCACAGCAGGCCCAGCTCGCCGGCCTTCCGCCACAGGTCACGGTCGACGTGCTTGTCGGCGATGTAGGTGTCGATGTTGGGCTTGACCTCCTTCTCGAAGAAGGTCCGGGCAAGGTCGCGAAGGTCGTCGAGGTCCTGGTCCATCCAGGGCGAGCGGCGGGACATGCGTGGCCTTTCGGGTTGGGTACAGGGTGTTTCCAGAGACATGGTGTCCCACTTATCTCCTGGATACAAGGTGTAGCCGGTCCCGTCTCGCTAGGGTGACGATGTGGTTGACGTGGTCAAGTGGGTGGATTCCACCGTCCGGCGCCGCTCCGCGAAGGAGGCGCTCGACAACGACGCCCGGCGAGCCCAGGTGGTCGAGGCCGCCGTGGAGGCGATCGAGGAGCGCGGGCCGGGCATCGGCATGGCGCAGGTCGCCGAGCGCGCAGGCCTCCCCCGCCCGAACGTCTACCGGCACTTCGCCAGCAAGGAGCAGCTCGACGCCGAGGTCGTCCGGTTCGCCTCGACCGAGCTGATCCGACGCGTACGCCCTCATCTCGCCCGCGCCGGGACCCCGCGTGAGGTGATCGGCGGGGTCATCGAGCCCTGCGTCGTCTGGGCCGACGAGCACCCCAACCTCTACCGGTTCGTCGCCGCGCAGCAGCAGACCAGGGCCCTGCACCGGGCCCGGATGGGGCGCAACCGCTTCCTCGACGAGCTCATCGACGCCATGGGCTCCTACCTCCGCGCCTCCGAGGTGAGCGGCACACCGTCCGACGGCATCCTCGCCGGCCTCATGGGCATGGTCGACGCGAGCATCATCTGGTGGCTCGACCACCACGACGAGACCCGGGACCAGCTCGTCGACCGGCTCACCCGGCAGGTCGTCGTCGTGCTCATCGACATGCTCGACGACCTCGGGCTCGAGGTCCTTGACGACATGGTCTTCAGACCACTGGACTGATCAGGAACGAAGAAGCGCACGGAGCCCCCACCTCCTTAGGCTCGTATCAACAGACCGACCGAGGGAAGGAAAGACCATGGCGAAGAGCAGCACGTTCACCGAGGAAGAGAAGGCGGCCATGAAGGAGGCCGCCGCCGAGCGCAGGACGGCCGCCAAGCGTGGCACCGGCAGCAAGAAGGCCGAGGCCGACCTCGCCGACTGCCTCGAGAAGATCGAGGCGATGGACGACAACGACCGCGCGATCGGCGAGACGCTCCACCGGATCGTCACCACGCACGCGGCCGATCTCGCCCCGAAGACCTGGTACGGCATGCCCGCCTACGCCAACTCCGACGGCAAGGTCGTGGTGTTCTACAAGTGCGCCGGGAAGTTCAAGATGCGCTACGCCGAGGTCGGCTTCCAGGAGTGGGCGAACCTCGACGACGGCGACATCTGGCCGACCGTCTTCGCCGTCACCTCGATGACCTCGGCCGTCGAGGAGAAGCTCACCGAGCTGGTGAAGCGGGCCGCCAGCTAGCCGGCGTGATGCTCGCGGTAGGGCTGGTAGAGCCGCTCCAGGAACCCTTCGAGCTCGGCGGCCATCTCCTCGTCCAACGTTGGAAAGGAGAAGGTCGCCTTGCCCGTACGCCGCTTGCGGAACGCCTCCGATGAGCCCTCGAGCGCTTCCGGCCAGGTGTCGACGGCGATCGCGTAGAGGCTCACCTTCTGCGCGCTCCGCTTGACCGCGGCGAAGTAGTCATGGGCGCCGGAACCCGGCCAGCGCAACGACGGCATCCCGTAGATCATCGCGTCCTCGAGCTCGTTGCGGTAAGGCTCGAGAAGCGCCCAGATCCGGTCTTCGACAGCATCGAGGTCGGCCATTGACGGAGCGTACCGAACGCGTGGCGCCGATCCGGGAAGTTCAGCGGCTACGGAAGAGCCGGAACCGACGGCTTCGCCGAGCATCGTTGCCTGCCGCTTCGCGCGGCTTCCTGCCGCGCGCCGCCCGGCGGGCGGCCCATCCGGCCACCGTGGCGTCGGGGTCGCGAGGCATCGTGATCAGCGGCGGCCCTGCCGGCGGCTCGTAGCGGGCGCGAATCACGAGCGCGTTGAAGTCGTCGATCTCGCGACGTACGGCCTTCTCGTCCGCCAGCTGATCCAGGCGCGCGTCCAGCGCGGCATCGTCCTTGCGGAGCTGGATGGACGGCGGGAGCAGCGCGATGTGCTCACGCTCGATGAGGCTCCTGACCCACCACTCCGGGTCGTGGTGGTCCGGTAGATCGATCGGCTCACCTGCGCCCGGCAGGTCGTCGAAGTCGCCACGGGCGATCGCCTTACGGACCTGGAAGTCGGCGAGCAACGCGACAGCGACCGCATCATCGATCGCGAAGGCGTACGGGTCGTGCACGCTTTCACCATCCCTCCGTTGGCAGCGGATATAAGTCACCTGTATTATGTCACGCGTATTGAAAACCGAAAGGGGCCGGCGATGCCGAAGCGGGTGGACCACCGTGAGCGACGAGAAGCGATCGCGCACGCCCTCTGGCGGGTGGTCGAGCAACAGGGCTGGCCGCGAGCGACCATGCGCGAGGTCGCCCGCGAAGCGGATGTCTCTCTCGGGCAGCTCCAGCACTACTTCTCGTCCCGCACCGCGATGCTGACCTTCGCGATGGAGTTCGCCGCCGAACAGACCTCGGCTCGCGTCACGCGCGGCCTGACCGGGCTCGACCAGCCTCCGCACCCCCGGGACGTACTGCGGGTGGTTCTCACCGAGATGCTCCCGCTGCACCCCGATGCTCGCGCCACCAGCCGCATGAACGCCGCGTACGTCCTCGAGGCGCTGCACGACCCCGAGCTGCGCGAGGTGGCCGGTGTCGGCCTGCGCGAGGGTCGCGAGATGGTCGAGCGGCTCATCCGAGAGGCGATCGCCGACGGGCAGATCCCTGTGGACCGCGACCCCGCGATCGAGACCGACCTCATCCTCTCGCTGACCGGCTTCACACCGCTTCTGGAGCTCGGCGTGATCCAACCCCGGGCCGCACTCGCTGCGATCGACCAGCAGCTGGACCGGCTCTTCTCACCCTCATCATGACGCCCGCCCAGGGCTTCGGCCCACCGGAATCCGCACCACTCACAGGAGAGTCACCATGACGCAGTACTTCCTCAGCCTCCCCCACGACTCCAGCGAGGAGCCGACCATGGAGAACATCGACCCCGCCGAGCTGGAGAAGCTCATCGCCGAGGTCGACGCCTTCAACACCGCGCTGCAGGACACCGGAGCCTTCCTCTTCGCAGGCGGCCTCCAGCCACCCTCGAGCGCGACCACCGTCGATGCCACCTCCGACAGCCCCACGTTCACCCCCGGCCCGTTCGTCAAGGCCGACGAGTACCTCGGTGGGTTCTGGATCATCGAGGCCGACAACGACGACGACGCGATCGAGTGGACCAAGCGAGCCTCGCGCGCACTGGGCAGCCGTGTCGAGGTCCGCGCCCTCCAGGATGCGCCGGCGGGCTGATCCTGCGTGACGTACGCTGCGCGGCCGGCCCCGGTGGGTGCCGGCCGCGTGCCTTGCGAATCCTCGCCGGAGTCAGTGAGCCATGTCGACGAAGCGGCTGTAGTGACCCTGGAAGGCGACGACGAGGTCGCGGGTGGGGCCGTTACGGTGCTTGGCGATGATCACGTCGGCCTCGCCGGGGCGGGTCGACTCCTTCTCGTAGACGTCGTCACGGTGGAGGAGGACGACCATGTCGGCGTCCTGCTCCAGCGAGCCTGACTCACGGAGGTCGGAGACCGCCGGACGCTTGTCGGCGCGCTGCTCGGAACCACGGTTGAGCTGGGACAACGCGATGATCGGGACCTCGAGCTCCTTGGCCAGCAGCTTGATCTGGCGGGAGAACTCGGAGACCTCGAGCTGACGGGACTCGACCTTCTTGCCGGAGCTCATCAGCTGGAGGTAGTCGATGACGATGAGCCTGAGATCGTGGCGCTGCTTGAGCCTTCTGGCCTTGCTGCGGATCTCCATCATCGTCATGTTGGGGCTGTCGTCGATGAACATCGGCGCGCTGGAGACCTCGCCCATCTTGCGGGCCAGCTTGTTCCAGTCGTCGTCGGACATGTTGCCGTTGCGGATGTGGTTGAGCGGCACCTTCGCCTCCGCCGAGAGCAGACGCATGGTGATCTCGGAACGGCTCATCTCCAGGCTGAAGAAGACGCTGGTCAGGTTGTTGTGGATCGAGGCGGCGCGGCAGAAGTCGAGCGCGAGCGTCGACTTACCCATCGCGGGTCGTGCGGCGACGATGATCATCTGGCCGGAGTGGAAGCCGTTGGTGAGCTCGTCGAAGTCGGCGAAGCCGGTGGGGACGCCGTAGAGGCCGGCCTCGCGGTTGGAGATCGCCTCGATCTCGTCGAGGACGCCGTCCATGATGTCGGCGAGCGGGGAGTAGTCCTCGCCCGAGCGCTTGTCGGTGAGCTTGAAGACCTCGGCCTGGGCCTCGTCGACGATGTTGTCGACCTCGCCCTCCCCGGCGTAGCCGATCTGGACGATCTTGGTGCCGGCCTCGACCAGGCGGCGCAGGACCGACTTGTCGCGGACGATCTCGCCGTAGTAACCCGCATTGGCGGCGATCGGGACGTTGGAGGCAAGCGTGTGCAGGTAGGGGGCGCCGCCGATGCGCTCCAGCTCGCCCTTGCGGCGCAGATCGTCGGCGACGGTGACCATGTCGGCGGGCTCGCCACGGCTGTAGAGATCGAGGATCGAGTCGTAGATCGACTCGTGGGTCGGGCGGTAGAAGTCCGTGCCGCGCAGCGTCTCGGAGACGTCGGCGATGGCGTCCTTCGAGATCAGCATCGAGCCGAGGACCGCCTGCTCGGCAGCCATGTCCTGCGGTGGCGTGCGGTCGTTGACCGCGCGCGGGGCGTTGCCCGGTTCGTACGCCGCGGGCCCGTCGCCCCACTCTTCGAACGGCGGCTCCGGGAAGTCGCCCCGACCGTCCATCGAGCCGGTCTCAGTGACGCTCATTCCCTTGCCCCTCCGTGGTCTGCGGATCGTCGCGGCGTGATCTCGGTCGATCCGGTCCCACGCTACGGGTGGGCACCGACAGTCCTGCTCCCACAGTCCTGGGCCGACCCTCGACGACACCTCAAGTCTCCGCGACCCTACGTCGCAGACCACATCGGCGACAGCAGGTTATCCACAGGCCCTGGGGATAACCGGGGGATAGCGGTGGACGACACCCTGGTCAATGTGAACAGCCTGGGGAACTGCCTGTGCATAACTAGGGTCATCCGATTGGTAAAGCCACTCTGACCTGCCACTTTGTTGTCCATAGGTTGTGGACGAAAGAAAGTTGGCAGGCTACCGGGGTTCGTCGCCGAGATCGTCGTACCCCCTTGGGCGTTTTGTCGACATAGCGCTGCAACGACGTTTTCCACAGGTTTTCCACCTGCCCTGGAAAACGCCCCGCGCCGACGGTGTTTAACCTTGAGACCGTGACGAGCCGGGCGGATGCGAAGAACAACTCGAAGACCGACCGCCGAGGCCTCGACAAGGAGATCTGGCGGCTCGCGATCCCCGCCTTCCTGGCCCTCGTCGCCGAGCCGCTCTTCCTGCTGACGGACTCCGCGATCGTCGGCCACCTCGGCACCCGCGAGCTCGCCGGCCTCGGCGTCGCGGGCGTCGTGCTCCAGACGATCGTCGGTCTCTGCGTCTTCCTCGCGTACGGCACCACAGCATCGGTCGCCCGCCGCATCGGCGCCGGCGACACCGCCGGCGCGCTCCGGCAGGGCATCGACGGGATCTGGCTCGCGGTCATCATCGGGGTCGTCGTCACGGTGCCGGTGATGGTCCTGGCCGAGCCGCTCAGCCGGGCGGTCGGCGCGGGCGACGAGGTCGTCGGCCCCGCGACGACCTACCTCCGGATCGCCGTCATCGGGGTGACACCGCTGCTGATGATGCTGGCGGCCACCGGTGTGCTCCGTGGGCTGCAGGACACCAAGACCCCACTGGTCGCGGCGGTCGTCGCGAACCTACTCAACATCGTGCTCAACCTCGCCCTCGTCTACGGCGCCGGGCTCGGCATCGCCGGTTCGGCGATCGGGTCGGTGATCGCGCAGGTGCTGGCGGCCGCGATGCTGACGTACGTCGTGGTGCGGGCCGCCCGCCACCAGGGCGTGCCGCTGCGCCCGGATGCGCCCGGGATCCGTGCCTCCGCGCGGGCCGGCGTGGCCCTCGTGGTCCGCACGCTGACGCTGCGCATGGCGCTGCTGGTCACGACGTACGCCGTCACCCATCTCGCCGTCGGCGATCAGGCCGTGGCGCTGGCGACCCACCAGATCGCCTTCACGCTGTGGACGTTCCTGGCGTTCGTGCTCGATGCGATCGCGATCGCCGCGCAGGCGCTGACCGGGCGGTCGCTGGGGGCCGGCGACACCCGGGAGACCCGAGCCATCACGGCCCGGATGGTGTGGTGGGGCGTCGTCATCGGGGTCGTGGCCGGCGTACTCCTGGCTGCTCTCGCACCGTTCCTCGGCGCCCTCTTCACCGAGGACGAGGCGGTGCGGGATCTGTTGGTGCCGGTGGTGCTCGTGGCGGCGATCGCGCAGCCGATCGCGGGCGTCGTCTTCGTGCTCGACGGGGTGCTCATCGGCGCCGGCGACGGGCGCTATCTCGCCTGGGGCGGGGTCTGGACCCTCGTCGCGTACGTCCCGCTCGTCGCCCTGGCCGTCGCTCTCGGCGGTGGGCTGGTGTGGGTGTGGATCACCTTCGCGGTCGGCTTCATGGGCGCCCGCTTCGTGGTGCTGACGCTCCGTGCGCGGAGCGACCGCTGGCTGGTCACCGGCGCCTGAGCCCGCCGGTGACCAGCCGGTCCGGACATCAGGGGTTGCTGGTGACCTGGATCGGGTTGTTGGCGGCGTCGGTCGCGCTCACCGCGTAGGTCGCCGCGAAGGAGACCTGGTCGCCGTTCGAGATCCCGGCGACACCGCACAGGAAGCCGGACACGTTGGACAGCGTCAGGGTGGGCTCGCTACCGCTGAGGGTGAGCGTGCCGGACGAGTCGCCGTTGGCGTAGGCGCCGGCCACCGAGCCGGCCGCATCGAAGGAGCAACCGGATCCGCTGACCCTGGCCGAGATCCCGCTGATGGTGCCGGCGGTGGAGCCGTTCGCGTCGGTGTCACCGGTGGCGTCGAGCGACCATGTGCCGGATCCGGTGACGGTGAACTCGATCCCCACCGGGCCGGTGCAGTCGGAGAAGGAGACGCTGGAGCCGTCGAGGGCGGCGATCCCGGTGCCGCTGATCGCGGCGCCCGGAGTCGCGGTGCCGGAGACCGAGCTGCCGCTGCAGGTGACCGAGGCCCCCGCGGTGACGTCGGTGAACGTGATGCCGCTCCCCTGTGCTCCGAAGGCGACGCTCGATCCGGCGGCCGCGGACCCGGCGCTGAGGTTGTAGCTCGAGGCGGCGAAGGCTGCCGGTGAGGCGAGGCCGATCGCGGCGACGGCCGCGACCGGGACAACGGTGAATCTGGCCAGCTTGGACATGTTCGACATGACACGCTCCTCTGGTGGTGGGGTCGGCCGGGGGTCTCGGCCGACGATCACGCTAGGAGCGGCTCGGCGGGGGCGGGCTGGTCTGGACCAGGCACCCGCACTATTTCGTTCATATCAACAACATGTGTCCGGCTTGCGCTGCGCCCGGCGCCGCTTCGCGTACGCCGCCTCTGCCCGCCACCGCGGCAACGCTGGTCGCAGCGCCCGCATCATCGCCAGTCTCAGGGCCGGATCGTGCAGGTCCGGTCCGAGGAGCTCTCGGAGCAGACGGACCCGGTAGGCCGCCGTCGACGGCGGCACCTGCATCCGCGCCGCCACGTCGGCCGGGCGATCGACGCCGTTGTGCAACATGACCTCGAGGGTCTCGCCGAGAATCCACCTGGAGTGCGGCTTGACCTCCTCGAGCTTCCCCAGCACGGCTCCGCTGTCATGGGTCAACATGTGGGGGACCTCCCGAGTGGCCGCCAGCGGATCCCCGGTGATCCGCAAGAGAACAGGTTATAGATCGGCCTCTGGTCTCGATGAGGTTTCAGGACAACCGGTCCCAGTTACTCGGTTGCGCCGAACCCGACTTGGGGCCAAGGTCGGAGCATGCCCGCGGACCCGAAGAGCACCCTGAAGACCTACATCGATGCGCGTCGCGAAGCGCTGATCTCCAAGGTCGAGGACCTGCCGGAGCGTGAGGCCCGGCTGCCGCGTACGCCGACCGGCACCAACCTCCTCGGCATCATCAAGCACGTCACCGGCGTCGAGGCCGTCTATCTCGGCGCCACGTTCGGCCGTCCGTTCCCGCATCCCGAGGAGCTGGTCTCGGACGAGGTCTTCGAGGTCGATCCGCAGGCGGACTGGTACGCCACCGAGGACGAGTCGATCGAAGGGATCATCGATCTCTACCGTCGGGTCATCGCCCACGGCAACGAGACGATCGAGGCGCTGGCTTTGGATGCCACCGGCCACGTACCCCACTGGGGCAACGAGGAGGTCACCCTCCACCAGATGTTGGTGCACCTCTTCGCCGACCTCGCCGGTCACGGCGGACAGGCCGACATCCTCCGCGAAGAGGCGGACGGCGCCGTCGGCTGGCGCAAACCCGGCGACAACATCCCCTCGGAGTACGACTGGCCGGCGTACGTCGCCAAGCTGACCGAGATCGCGAACAAGTTCTGAGCCGAGGCGTCACCCCGGTCGGCCGAGGCGTCGCTCGCGTCGGCCGAGATGGCAATCAACTGCCCAGTCGAACGACCTGAGTGACGCCTCGGCCGACGTACCTGACGCCTCGGCGAAAACGAGACAGGCCCGCCTCCCGGAGGAGGCGGGCCTGTGTGAATCCCTAGATCAAGCGGGGACCACGTTGAGGGCCAGCTTGGCGGACACCTCGTCGTGGAGCTTGACGGAGACCTCGTGAGCACCGAGCGCCTTGATCGGGTTGCCCAGCGCGATGGTGCGCTTGTCGATCGACTCGCCGGTGGTCTCGGTGACCGCGGCGGCGATGTCGGCGGCGGTGACGGCACCGTAGAGGCGGCCGTCCTTGCCGGAGCGAACCTTCACGTTGACCGTGTTGGCCTCGAGCTTGCCCTTGATCTCGGCGGCGTGAGCCTCGTCGCGCACGGAGCGAGCCGAGCGCGCAGCCTTGATGGAGTCGGCCTGCGACTCGGCGCCGCGGCTCCACCGGATGGCGTCGCCACGCGGGATCAGGTAGTTGCGGGCGTAGCCGTCCTTGACCTCGACGACGTCACCGGCGGAACCCAGCCCGGTGACCTCCTGCTGAAGGATGATCTTGGTAGCCATGTCGATCCTCCTCAGCGACCGGTGGAGGTGTAGGGCAGCAGAGCAACCTCGCGCGCGTTCTTGACGGCGATGGCCACGTCGCGCTGGTGCTGGACGCAGTTGCCGGTCACGCGACGGGCGCGGATCTTGCCACGGTCGGAGATGAACTTACGGAGCAGGGTGGCGTCCTTGTAGTCGACGCCGGTCGCCTTCTCCTTGCAGAACTGGCAAACCTTCTTCTTAGGCTTGCGAATCACTGCCTTGGCCATTGTGGTGCTTCCTTTCTAGAAGCCCGGCGAGCGCCGGAATGGTTGAGGGATTCGGAATATGGATCTGTTGATCAGAAGGGGGGCTCGTCGTTGCCCACGCCCGGGGCTGCCCATGGGTCGTTGGCCGGCGCGCCGCCGCCCGCGTTGGCGGGCTGCTGCGGAGCCGGCGAGGCCCACGGGTCGTTGCCACCGGCTGGAGCCTGCTGCTGGCCACCGCCCTGGGGGCCGCCGTAGCCGCCACCCTGGTTGTAGCCACCGCCGCCGCCACCCTGGTTGTAACCGCCACCGCCACCCTGGCCGCCGGACTGACGGCTGGCCTTGGTGACCTTGGCGGTCGCGTAGCGGAGCGAAGGACCGATCTCGTCGCACTCGAGCTCGAAGACAGTGCGCTTCTCGCCCTCACGCGTCTCGTAGGACCTCGACTTCAGGCGCCCCTGAGCGACGACACGCATGCCGCGCTGCAGGGACTCGGCGACGTTCTCAGCAGCCTGGCGCCAGATCGAGCAGCGCAGGAAGAGGGTTTCCCCGTCCTCCCACCCGTTGGTCTGGCGGTTGAAGGTGCTGGGCGTCGAAGCAATCGTGAAGTTGGCAACCGCTGCACCCGACGGCGTGAAGCGAAGCTCCGGGTCGTCGGTGAGGTTGCCGATCACGGTGATGACGGTGTCGCCTGCCATGAGATCTCCCTTGAGTCTGATCTGGGTGTCGGTGTCGGTTCAGGAGTTGTTCCTCGTGCGACCAAACATAGGACGCACCGCCGACATTTCCGACGATGACATCCGCGTCACTTGGACGGACGGATGACCTTCGTACGCAGGATCTGCTCGTTGAGGCCAAGCTGGCGGTCGAGCTCCAGAACAGTCTTCGGCTCGGCGGTCAGGTTGACGACGGCGTAGATGCCCTCGGCGTTCTTGTTGACCTCATAGGCCAGACGACGGCGTCCCCAGACGTCAACGTTCTCGACGGTGCCACCATCAGTGGTGACGACCTTCAGGAACTTGTCAAGGGTCGGGGCGACGGTGCGCTCATCGAGGCTGGGCTCGAGGATCACCATTACTTCATAGGCGCGCATAGCGTTCTCCACCTCCTACGGACTCGGCGGCCATGGTCTCTCCATGGCAGGAGGGCTGATGCGATGTCCGTTCTCCAATCTGTGGAGAGGGACGCGTCAGCGTATCAACCAGCGGAACCCGTGGCCGAATCCACGGCCTCGACCGTGAACGGCAGCGTGACCACCTCGCCGTCGCCGAGTCGGAACTGGGCCCAGAGGCGGTAGAGACCAGCCTTCGGTACGTCCAGGTGCAGCCCGAGCTCGGGCCCGAAGGTCGCCCCGGGGACCGCCAGCTCGGCACCTTCGGCGTGGCCGTGCACGAACGTCTCGCCGTCCGCGCTCATGACCACGACGTGGCCGGCAGCGCCGAGGTAGGGCTGTAGATCGTCGACAGTCTTCCCGGTGCTGTCCTCGAACCGGAAGTGCAGGTCGCTCTGCTCGTCGGCGACCGGCGTGCCGTCGAGGGTGACGGTGAGATTGTCGACAGTCGACGATCTCGGGCTCGCCTCCAGCGGGACGGCAGGGGGCTGCGTACCTTCGACGGTGAGCTGCTGCCGATCGAGCACGTCGGCCATGGCGGCACGGCGTCGGAACTCGGTATCGACGCGGTAGGTGCCTCCGGCGGGGAAGGTCACGTCGGTCTCGAGCTCGCCCGGTCGGCCGGTCGGCTCGGCGTGGAGGTGGCGGAACCAGGAGAGGTCCTGACTGGTCACGATGACGTGCATCCAGGCCTGGTGGGTGCGACCGAGGTCGGTCACGGGGTCGCCGGTCGTGGCGTCCGTGACGAGGAACCGTAGCCCACCCTCGCGCCGCGTGATCGCGACGTCGATGCCCGACTCGGCGGAGGCGACAGGAGCGATGTCGACCTCATGCATCTCCGTCATCGACGGCCGCATCGGGCTCATCCCCTGCGCCCACTCCAGGATGCCGTTCATCCCACGCTGCGCAGGCTCGGTGCGCGACAGGTAGGTCAGCCCGGCCCCGATCGAGATCGCGATCACGGCCGTGACCAGGAGATATCCACCGTCGCGGACGCGAGTGACGAAACCCCGACCGGCGTACGCCTCAGGCGTCTCGGGTCGGCGGAAGCCGCGCAGGCGCAGGGCGTTGGTGACGACGCTGACCGAGCTCATCGCCATCGCCGCGCCGGCGAGGACGGGGTCGAGGAGGGCGAGCGCGGCGACCGGGATGAGGAGCACGTTGTAGGCGAACGCCCAGAACAGGCCCTGCTTGATCGTCGCGACGGTGCGCCGGGAGAGCGCCAGCGCGGTCACCACGCCGCGGAGGTCACCGCCGACCAGGGTGATGTCGGAGGCGGCCAGGGCGACGTCGGTGCCGGTGCCGATCGCGATCCCGACGTCGGCCTGGGCCAGCGCCGGAGCGTCGTTGATCCCGTCGCCGACCATCGCGACGACCTTGCCCTCGTCCTGGAGCTGCTGGATCCGGGCGAGCTTCTGCTCGGGCAGCAGGCCGCCGGCCGCGTGGCGTACGCCGACCTCGTCGGCCACCCTCGCCACCGTCGCGGCCGCGTCGCCGCTGAGGATGTGCACCTCGACGCCCGAGTCCTCGAGCAGACGCACCGTCTCCTTGGCCTCGTCGCGGACCTGGTCCTCGACACGGATGCTGCCGGCGTACGCGCCGTCGACCGCGACCAGCACCGCGCCGTTGTCCGTCGCGTCGATCCCTTCCTCTGCCAGCATCGCCGCGTTCCCGACGACGACCCGTCGCCCGTCCACCATCGCGCTGATCCCGCGCCCGGGGTGAGCCTCGAATGCCGAGACGTCAGGCGCGTCGGCCGAGGCGTCACGTACGTCGGCCGAGATGGCACCAAGTGACGCTTCGGCCGACCGGAGTGACGCCTCGGGCGACGGGAGTGACGCCTCGGCGTGGGCTCGCAGGGCGGAGGCGAGGGGGTGGTCGCTGCCGGTCTCGGCGGCGGCGGCGATCTCGACCAGCGCGCCCTGCGTCCAGCCAGGGGCGGGGACGATCTCGGAGACCTCGGGCTTGCCGTGGGTAATCGTGCCGGTCTTGTCGAAGACGATGGCGGTGACGGAGCGGGCGCGCTCCAGGGTCTCGCCCGAGCCGACGAGTACGCCGAGCTCGGCCGCGCGGCCGGCGCCGACCATGACGGCGGCCGGCGTGGCCAGTCCGAGGGCGCAGGGGCAGGCGATGATGAGGACCGCGATCGCGGCGGTGACAGCGCTGGTGAGGCGCTCGGCGTCGGGGCCGAGGACCAGCCAGCCGACGAAGGTCAGCGCGGCGACGACGAGGACGGCCGGCACGAACACCTCGGAGACCCGGTCGGCCAGACGCTGCAGCTTGGTGCCGGACCCCTGGGCCGACTCGACCATGGCGATGATCTGCGCCAGCGTCGTCTCGGAGCCGACGGCGGTCGCCTCGATCTCGAACGAGCCGGTCTGGTTGATCGTGGCGCCGATGACGATGTCGCCCTCGGCCTTCCGGACCGGGTCGCTCTCACCAGTGAGCATGGACTCGTCGACGTACGACGCCCCCGCGACGATCCGGCCGTCGACCGGGATCTTCTCCCCGGCACGTACCCGGATCCGGTCGTTGACCTGCAGGTTCGCCACCGGGACGGTGACATCGCGACCGTTGCGGACGACCGTGGCCGTCTCCGGCATCAGGCCGACGAGGGCCTTGACCGCATCGGCCGTACGCGACTTCGCCCGTGCCTCCAGCCAGCGGCCCATCAGCACCAGCGCGACGATGACCAGGGCGGTCTCGAAATAGAGGTGGAGTGGCAGGCCCCACGCCTCGGCCTGGCCCATCCACAGGGTCACGAAGGCGCTGTAGGCGAAGGCGATGCCGGTGCCGAGCGTGACCAGGGTGTTCATATCGACCGATCCGTGGCGCATGCCTCGGACCGCCGCGACGTAGATGTCGCGGCCCGCCCACCACTGGGTGACCGCGGCGACCACGAGCACGATCGACATCACCGGCTCCATGGCGTCGACGGGAAGCGGGACGTACATCAGGGCCATCAGGCCGAGGCCCACCGCCAGGGCCGTGACCCACCGCCGCTTGAGCTGGACGAGCTCGGTCTCGCGGCGTACGTCCCGATCGTCCACTACCTCAGGCTCCTGTGGATTGTCGACAGTCGACGATCTCAGGACAGCCTGATAGCCCGCCTTCTCGATGGCGGCGCTGATCTCGGCGAGGTCGGTGCGGGCGGGGTCGAAGTGCACGAGGGCGGTCTCGGTGGCGAGGTTGACGTTGGCGTCCTCGACACCCTCGACACGGCTGATGGCCTTGGTGACGCGGCGCACGCAGCTCGCGCAGGTCATGCCCTCGATCTCGACCTGCTGCTCCGTGGGGGTCGTGGCGGTGGGGCTCATCGAGATCAGGCCAGCGAGTAGCCGGCCTCTTCGACGGCCGCGCGGATGGCGTCGTCGGAGACCGGCTCGGATGCGGTGACGGTGACGTTGCCCGAGGCCAGGTCGACGTCGACGTTGCTCACGCCGGCGATCTCGGTGACCTCCTCGGTGACGGAGGAGACGCAGTGTCCGCAGGTCATGCCGACGACAGTGAAGTTCTGGGTGCTCATGGAGATCTCTCTAGGGTTGTTGGATTGTTGACAATCAGGACTTGACGAGGCGAGCGATGGCAGCAGAGGCCTCGGCGAGCTTCTCGTCGGCCTCGGCACCACCGTTCTGGACCGCGCCGGCGACGCAGTGACCGAGGTGCTCGTCGAGCAGCCCGAGAGCGACCGCCTGGAGCGCCTTGGTCGAGGCGGAGACCTGGGTGAGGATGTCGATGCAGTAGGCCTCGTCCTCGACCATCCGCTGCAGTCCGCGCACCTGACCTTCGATGCGCTTGAGGCGCTTGAGATAGGCCTCCTTGTTCTTGTTGTGGAGGTATCCGTGATCCGCGTAGCCTTCGGGCCCAGTGTGCTCGTCCATGCGGTCTACCATACCCCCGTAAGGTATGAAGTCAAGCCGATGGATGTCGGTGCCGCGTCCTAGACTGGCCCCATGGCTGTTGCGATCGGTGCCCACGTAGACCAGACCGACCCCGTCGCCGAGGCGGCCGCGCGCGGCGCGAGCCTGGTGCAGTTCTTCCTGGGCGATCCCCAGTCCTACAAGGGCCCGGTGGTGACGTACGCAGACGGCGCGGCAGCGCTCAAGGCCCGCGCGGAGGAGGCCGGGATCGACCTCTACGTCCACGCGCCCTACATCATCAACGTCGCCACGACGAACAACCGGATCCGGATCCCGAGCCGCAAGCTCCTCCAGCAGCACATGGACACCGCGGCCGAGGTCGGCGCCAAGGGCCTGATCGTCCACGGCGGTCACGTCAACAAGGACGACGACCCTGCGAAGGGCTTCGACAACTGGCGCAAGGCGATCGAGGCGACCGACATCAAGGTCCCGCTCCTGATCGAGAACACCGCCGGCGGCGACAACGCGATGGCCCGCTACCTCGACCGGATCGCGGGCGTGTGGGAGGCCATCTCCACCGCCGAAGGCGCGGAGAACGTCGGCTTCTGCCTCGACACCTGCCACGCCCACGCCGGTGGCAACCCGCTCGAGACGGTCGTCGAGGACGTCCGCAAGATCACCGGCCGGATCGACCTGGTCCACTGCAACGACTCGCGCGACGAGTTCGACTCCGGCGCCGACCGCCACGCCAACTTCGGCGCCGGCCGCATCGATCCCGACCTCCTCGCCGGCGTCGTCCGCGACGCCGGCGCCCCGGTGATCTGCGAGACCCCCGGTGGCGCCGAGGAGCACACGAGCGACTTCGCCTGGCTCCGCGACCGACTCTGACCGATTCTCACCAAATCTTCAGTTCTGTCAGCCGAGTCATGAGTCATGACGGACGAAATCGCGCATTGATCCGCCATCACCGAAGATTCGTTCGCAAGAACTGCGATCTCGCTCACCAGAGGTGAAGATTCGACTGAGAATCGGCCCGTCCAGCGGGACTGTCGGCTATGACCCAACCGGGCCATTGACATATCGTCCTCCGAATGAGTTCGAACTGGCGCGCCGATGTTCAGGGTCTCCGTGCCGTCGCTGTCGGTCTGGTGATCGCAGGACACGCGGGGCTCTCAGGGTTCGAGGGGGGATTCGTCGGAGTCGACGTCTTCTTCGTCCTCTCCGGGTTCCTGATCACCACCCTGCTGCTGCGTGAGACCGACCGCAGCGGCACGGTCAGCATCAGTCAGTTCTACGCCCGCCGCGCCCGCCGGATCCTGCCGGCGGCGACCGCGACGATGCTGGTCGTGCTCACCTACAGCGCGATCGTCCTACCCCAGACCCGCACGGACCAGATCGCCGGCGACGCGGGCTGGGCAGCGGTCTTCCTGGCCAACGTGCACTTCGCCAAGGAAGCCGTCGACTACTTCAACACCGCCGCGCCCTCGCCGTTCCAGCACTACTGGTCGCTCTCGGTCGAGGAGCAGTTCTACGTCGTCTGGCCGCTGCTGGTGCTCGCCGTCGCGCTCTGGATCCCGAAGCATCACCGCCGTCGCGCGATCACCGCGCTCGCCGCGCTCGTGGCGGTGGTCAGCCTCGCCTGGTCGCTGCACGCCACCAGCGTCGACCCGACCACGGCCTACTTCTCCACCCCGGCCCGCGCCTTCGAGCTCGCCGCGGGCGCCCTCCTCGCCTGCGTCGCGGGCCGACTGGCAAGCATCAAGAAGCCGTACGCGACAGCCCTGGGCATCGCCGGCGTCGGCACCCTCGTCTACGCCACCGTGAGCTTCAGCGAAGCGACCCACTTCCCGGGCTGGCACGCCCTGGTGCCGGTGCTCGCCACGGTCGCGCTCCTGGCCGCCGGCCCCGCGACCCCGACCGGTTGGCTGCTCTCGAAGCAGCCGCTGCGCTACCTCGGTGACATCTCGTTCAGCCTCTACCTGTGGCACTGGCCGATCCTGATCCTCGCCCCCGAGGCGATCCCCGGTGGCGGCGTACGCCAGCTGCTGATCATGCTGGCGCTCATCCTGGCCGCCTCGGCGGCGAGCTACCACTGGATCGAGATGCCGTTCCAGCGCCACAAGATCCCGCACCTCACCAAGGGCCGCCGCGCGCTGGCCCTCTGGCCTGCCGCCGCTGCCCTCGCGCTGGTCGCAGGCACGAGCTCCCAGGCGTACGCCGGCTATCAGGTCGACGTTGCCAAGGCCAACGCGGAGGAGTGGTTCCAGGAGAACCCCGACGTCCTCGACACCGACGACAAGCCGGTCACCGGCGTCCTGAAGACGACGGTCAAGGCCGCCGAGGACGGTGCCCCGCTGCCGCCGGAGGCCAAGTTCGACGCCTCCGACTCGTGGGCCGAGCGCGGCGGCTACTGCTACGCGGGCTACGGCGAGACGAAGCTCGACGGCGACTGCGTCTACGGCGACGGCAAGGCCGACCGCACCGTGGCCGTCGTCGGCGACTCCCACATCGGGATGTGGCTGCCTGCCCTCGACACCCTCGCCGAGCGCCAGCACGTGAAGCTGGTCCCCTTCGTGAAGCTCGGTTGCGCCGCCTACGGGGTGAAGCAGAAGTCCTCGAAGATGACCGTCGCGGAGTGCGAGGACTTCCGGAAGTGGACCAACGAGCAGATCACCGAACTCGACCCGGACACGATCGTCGTCGGCGCCCGCGGCATGCTCGACATGGAGGAGCGCGACGGCGTCTCGACCGAGGAGCAGTGGCGAGAGGGCGTACGCCACGGCGTCGGTGCCTTCGAGAAGGTCACCCCGGACGTACGCGTCTTCGCCGACGTCCCCTCCGTCGACGATGACCCCGGCGAGTGCCTCTCCGACGTCCGCAACCTCCTCCAGGACTGCGTCGTGAACGCCGAGGGCACCGAGGTCGACTCCAACGAGGTGACCCAGGAGGCGCTCGACGGGACCGAGGCCGCGTACGTCGACATCGTCGACCTGGTCTGCACCGAGCGCTGCCCGCTCGTCGTCGGCGACGTCGTCACCTACTACGACGACTCCCACATCACCGCGACCTGGGTCGACCGAGTCACCCCGGCGCTCGGCAAGCGCCTCGGCCGACTGGACCGTTCCGCCTAGAACACATTTCAGTTCTGCGGCGGCGAACCATTGCCGTGGCACCGGCAGAGCGGAAGAATCGAAAGTTGCCGAGCGGGGCAGTCATCCCCTCACCGCCCCGCTCGGCCCAGGCCTCGGGCGACCCCGACAACATGGTCAAGCCTGTCGGGCCCAAGCCGGACGCGGGTTGGGCATCCCCCTCGTGCCCAACCCGCGCTGCGGCCCCGAAACCGCCGCCTCCCCCAAGGCGGCGGCACCAGCGTCCGAACCGAATTCCCCCGAATCTCGAGCCGGACAGCCCCAAGGAGTACGCGGCGGACCGCCTGATACACGGGCCTCGAGAATTCCCCGCCGGCTTGCTCCGCACGAGTTGCCTCGTTCCCCCTCCTGGTGCGGCAGGGCGCCATTACGCTCCTTCGCATGCCCGGCCCAGGAATGCTCACGCTGATGGTGCTGCCCGCGGTCATCGGCCTCATCATCGTCGCCCGTCCGAATGTCGCGCTGTCGCTCAGACGAATCCGAGGCACGTGGCTGATCGCCATCGCCGCAGCGCTCCAATTCGTGCATGTCGAGGGGTGGTGGCCTGAGCAAGTCCCGGAGACCACCGAACGTCGGGTCTACGCAATCTTCGTCATCATCGTGGCGTTGACGTTTTCCTGGCTCAACCGGTCGCTCTGGAGTCGAAGGACGGGGCGCTGGGCGTTGTCACTGATCCCGCTTGGAACCATTTCGAATGCCATCCCGATAGCGGTTCTGGGGGCAATGCCGTACAGCATTCCCGGCGCCCGCGCTGCTGGTTACACCGAGGCGGAACTGGTAACTGATGCCCCCGGCTACATCCGCCTCGTGGACGTGTCGCCGTTCTGGACCCCGCTCGCGGACCTGATCCCGGTCCCCGTTCTGATGAAGGTCCTGAGCGTCGGCGACCTGTTTCTCATTTCCGGCCTTGTCCTGTTGATCGCCGCCTGCTCTCTATCCCGGGCAGATGCAGTCTCAGAACCGGTCAGAACTGGCGACGGATCTACGCAGCCGTCGGTGTAGTCCCACACCGATCCCATCTCTACCCCACGAGAGGAGGAACTGATGAAGTTCGACGACCTCAAGGCACGCGTGTACCTCGCCGGAGCAACAGTCGTACCGACTGCACTGGCGATCTACGCTCTCGCGGCGCCGCACAACCAGCCCGACTAGAGCAGAGCATCGGCGGGCGCGGCCAGGAGTTTCGTCGTCCGCCGATGCGGCACCAACTGATGGTCCGACGACTTACGAGAAGCAAACAAACGGGGCTGGCGGAGCGTCGGCCGTTGCGGCAGGTAGGGACTCAGCGAGGGCTTCGGCAGGGGCCAGGCCCTTCGCGAGGGCGCCGTGGAGACGGCTGAAGACCTCGTACGCAGCCTCGTCCGCCACCACCGCAGGAGACGCGATCACGGCGCGAGCGCCGGCGTGCAGCCAGGCGCCGACGAGCCCGATCAGCTCCTCGCCCCAGCGGATCGTCGACCGCCCGACCTCGCAGGCCGAGAGGAGCACGACGTCGGGGACAGCAGCGAGGCCGTCGATGTCGTAGCCGTACCAGGTGCCGTCGGCGAGCTCGAGGCCGGAGAAGAGCGGGTTGTCGGCGGAGTGGTGGCCGTGCGCGGCCAGGTGGAGTACGTCGACCTCGGCCGCCAGCGCGGACACCGCCGTTGCGGTGGCGTCGGTGCCGGTGAGCGTGTGAGCGCCGGACCAGGCGGTGGCGCTCTTGGCCACCTCGTCGGCGGCGCGCATGACGCGCGGTCCGGCGACGAAGCCTGCCTTCTGCGTACGCAACGGGGTGTCGGCGCGGCTCAGCCAAGCGGTGGCGCTCTGGGCGACCGTCACCGGTCGGCCGGTCAGGCCGGGCAGCAGGGTCCACGGCACCGCCGCCAGCACGGCCGACGGAGTCAGGACGACCGGGCGGTCACCGATCTTCTCGAGAATCGGGGCGACGAGCAGCGCGGAGAGCTGTTGGAGCCGCACGGTCAGGTCACCACGTACGGCAACACCGAGCGGTCCCGGGAGGTCGGTCGCGGCGACGTCGAGATCCGGCAGCAGGCCACCCAGGAGTGACCCGAGCGCAGCCTGGTCACCGAGGTCGATCCGGGTGGCGGAATCGGCGGCCGCCACGACGGCGACGAGGCGTCCGGCGGCAACGACGTAGGCGACGAGAACATGGTCACCGATGCGTTCGTACAGGTCAGGAAGCCCGACCGGATCGGAGACCTGACCAGATCCCTTGACCCGCCAGGCCCGCTGCCGGATCTGCTCACGCAGCTCGGCCTCACGCTCGGGCGTCACCTCGCCGCGCAGCTCCGCCAGGTCGCTGGCGAGCTGGGGGTCTGACGGCGGCCGCACCGGCTGAACCCGGGAGGCCAGCATCCGAGACCGCTCGGACCACTCGAAGAGCACGTCGGTCTCGCCCGACTCAACCGCCAGCTCCAGGCCGCGCCTGGCCAGGGTGCGGCCGTGGCCGGCGACGTTGGTCTGCAGATCCAGACTGCCGAACGAGCTCTGCCACAGATGGAAGTCGTCGAGCCCCGCCCGAAGCTCGCGGAGTCCGGCGACGGAGCGGCCGGCGGCGACCGCCAGCTCGGCACGGAGCTCTCGCTCCAGCAGGCGGATGTCGATCGGCGCCTCCGGCGGGACCGGACCGATGACCCTGCCGCTCGCCGGTCTCGTCGGTAGGCCGGCCCGGTCCGCCGACCAGATACGGTCGAGGCGGGCCTGCATGCGCACCCGAAGAGCCGGCCAGTTCAGTCCCTGCTCTTCGAGCGGACCGGCCAGCGCCTCGCCGTCCTCGCTCGGACCGACGCCGGCGGTCACCGCCGCTTCGAACGCCACCGCCCGAGCCCGCAGTGCCAGCCCCGGCGCCCGCGCCTCCTCGAACCAGCCCAGCGCCGAGCGCGCCACCCGCTCCGCCTCAGCGGGATCCGTCGCGACCAGATGCGAGGCGAGCACCAGCTCGGCCTCCCCCTGCCGCTGCCGCTGCCCCTTCGATCCGTACGCCTCGGCCGCCTGCCGCAGCATCTCCCCGCCCTGCCGCGTCAGGCCCGCCGCCATCAGTACTTCGGCCCGGTCTGCGTCGCACACCGCCTTCACCAGCGGGCCTGCAGCTGCCTGAATGTCGTACGACGACTCCATCAGCGCCAATGCACCCACCAGGTCACCTGACAGGAAGAGCGCGTACGCCCGGTTGTGCTCCGCCTTAGCAGCCGAGACCTCCTCGCCAGCGTCTCGAAAATTGCGCGCGGCCGCATCGAAGTCCGCTGCTGCTGCCGACACATCGTGTCGATCCAGGTGGACGGTTCCCCGATTCAGGTGGGCCTTCGCCAAGTCCGATTTGTCATCGAGCGCCTCGATCGACTCGTCGAACGCCGCAAGAGCATCGCCGGCACGGCCAGCGCGGCGTAGGAGTGTCGCCCGCTGCTGCAGCAGCGCACCGCGAGTCGCACCGCTGAGTCCGTCGAATCGAAGCGCTCGATCACAGAGCTCCAAGGCACGCTCCAAATCGGATGCGTCGGCCTCGAGGTAAGCCAACGTGGATTCGATCCGCGCCAAGAGTGGCGCACTTACCGCTAGGCCCAGCGCAGTCTCAAGAAGGTGCTTGGCCTCAGATACCTTTCCCGAACTGAGCGCCGCCACACCGAGCCTGTGAAGCTCCGCCGGGTCTTCGGTCTCCATGTCAGGGAGCTTCGGTGCCTTGCCTCAATGAGGTCAACTCCTCAAGCGCTACCCAAGCGCGCTTGATGTCCTGCTTCGTATCACCAGGACGTCCACCGTCGAAGAGAGCTTGTGCAATACGGCCGGCGAGCAGAGGCGCGGCGAAAGAAGTACCACTCCACGTTCCGAATCCACCTGTGAAGTCGTCCGGATCGATCGAGGTCCGGGACCGCCCCATGAACTCGGTGGCGATGGATGCCTGATAGCCACCTTGGAACGTCGGCGGGAACGTGCTCACCACACCAGCACCACGTTCGTATGCCCGCACCCAGGCTCCTGAGTTGCTGAATACCGCGTCAGTGGTGCCGTTTGGGTTGAGAGCCCCGACCGAGACGATCGGGAGCACATCCGGTCTCGGTTCGATTGGCCCGTTCTCATCACTCCACGGCGCAAATGCGGCAGGGAAGTACGGCCGTGCCGTTGCGTCATTGCCAGCCGAGCAAACCACGAGGGTGCCGTTCGCAGACAGATCTGCAAGGACGTCGTAGAGCGTGCAGTCGAACAGCTCATCTTCCGGCGTCTCGTGGTAGTAGCCCATGGAAAGGCTCAACACGTCGATGCGCTGGCCACGTGGGTCGCCGGCACGATACAGATGTACAAGCTCCGCGATCTGGGCCAGCGCCGTCACCCAGTCAGTCTCTGCGATCGGGCCGTTCGGAGGCACGATGCGCCATGACAGGATCTCCGCGTCGGGACAGGCCTGATGGACCAGCCCGGCGATAAAGGTCCCGTGACCGGCGACAGGGTCGATCACTCCGTTCAGCGGCCCGACCTGGTCCGCATCGATCTCCGAGTTCGGTGCCCCCGCCGGCCAGCCGATGGGGTGCTCACCCAGATGCACGTCGCGTTGCACGAAATCGAGCCACGGGTGGGGACCGCATCCCGTGTCCAGCACAGCCACGACCGGTCGCTCACGGCCGTTCAGCTCAGTTTCAGACGAGCGACGTGGCGGTGCGCCAACGAAGGCGACAGGCTGGCGCCCGCCGGTGCCGAGTGCGTCGTAGCCGTAGCTGGGGTTCGGCTCGTTGTGCGGGTTGGGCTCGTTGTGCGGGTTGGGCTCGTTGTGCGGGTTGGGCTCGTTGTGCGGGTTCGGCTCGTTATGCGGGTTCGGCTCGTTGTGGGGAGCCGGCACCAGAACATGCTCCAAGCTGATGCCGCATGCGTCATCAGAACCGGACGCCCGCAAGTACTGGAGGACCGTCCACGCATCCGGCGCCTGGACGGCCTTGCCGGGCCGCACCCCGAGGCGCACACGTCGCACACCGAGTCGAAGCCCGACAGCGTGCGGCGGCTCGTCCTCGGCGATAGCGCGCCAGCCAAGTCCCTTGGCAGCCTTCTCGATCCGTTCGAAGGTGTCCTCGAAGTCGACTGATTTGGATACGAGCAGGACAGCCGACGAATAGACCGTCGGGCGCGCTGTGACACCGTCGACAGCGACCGCACTGGTCGGGTCGAGCACACGTGCCTCAGTCGATCCGTATGCCACCGACAGTCGGGGCTCACGCTTGGAATGCACTGTTACTCCTGGATCAGATCTCGAACGTGGGGGTCAGGAAGGCGGAGGAGCCGTCGGCGGGCTCGAAGCGGAGCCGGATGAGACCGGCGGGCAACGAGGTCAGCTCGAAGCGGCCCGAGGCGCCGAGGGTGACGGCGACGATCGGCGTACGGACTTCGTCGGCGCGGATGGCGCGGACGGTCATGGGTGAGCCGGGGACGACCCAGCCGTCGAGGCGGGCGGTGGTGTCGGTGTCGGAGGCGACACGGACCAGGACATCGACACCGGACTGGGCGAACCGCAACGTATAAGCAGAGCGGGCAGAGGCCGGAGCGGCGGAGCGGACTCCGGCTGCCTCCGCATCCAGGGACGACGACTCCACCAGGAGCATCAGCTCCAGGTCGAGCCCGAGCCCGGACTCCTCGGCGGCGCCGGCTGCGGCCGCCTGCATCCGGGAGATCAGGCCGCCTGGCACCGGATCGCCGGACACATAGGCCTGTCGAACCAGGCCCAACAGCTCCTCGCGTGTGGGCTCCTCCGAGCGACCCATCACGACACCCCCTCGTTCTCAAGTGCATCCCGCAGCTTCCCGAGACAGCGGCCGCGGGTGGGGCCGATGCTGCCGATGGGCATCTCGAGCTCTTCGGCCAGGCTGGCGTAGTCGGGCCGATCGGAGAAGGCGACCACGCGCAGCAGCCGCCGGCACCTCTCCGGGAGCGATTCCACAGCCGCCCAGATGAGCGAGTTGCGGTCGCCTTCGACGACCAGCGACTCCGCTGAGCGCTGCGTCGGGACGCGGGACTCGAGCGCCTCGTCCTCCACGGGTACGTCACGCCCGGACCGCTTCGCGACCCGCCAGGCCTCGCGGCGCGTGGTCAGGGTGAGCCAGGCACCGACGGCTGCGGTGTCGAGGATCGAGGAGTGCTTGCGTACGAAGCTGAGCCAGGTGTTCTGGACGACGTCCTCGGCCTGCTCCTGGGTGAGCCGGTAGGAGCGCGCGACCTGCCACAGGATGGGAGTCATCGTCGCGACCAGCTCGTCGAGGGCGGCGGAGTCGCCGCTGAGCCAACGGTCGAAGTCGGCCGTGGCCCGGGACCATACGGTCACGGGTGCGTCGGCATGCCCGACCCCGCGTCGCACCCGTGTCACAGTCCCCTCCTCGACCGGCGGCCTCCGGATCGGCGCCGTGCCGCTGCGGGGCCAGATGACGCGCGGGCGCGTCATCGTGGTGGTCATAGTTGCTGTCACGGCCACAAGGAGGCCGAGGCCCCAAGCCGTGATACATCTGGTCGCCGACAATAGCGGCTCAGCGCCCCGGACTCACTAGGGAGCGGGGCGAATGTCCCCACATTGGGGCGCCGAGAGGCTCGCGGACGGTGCTCACGGCAAGCGCGACCACCGGGATTCGGCCCTACCGCCGGAGCGGGTAGCCTTCTGCGGGTGAGTCTCACCGTGCGCCCCATCACCGCTGCGGAGCATCTCGCCTTCATCGAGAAGCAACCCAGCGTGAGCTTCCTCCAGACCCCGTCGTGGGCCCGGGTCAAGACCGAGTGGCGCTCGGAGTCGGTCGGATGGTTCGACAACCTCCAGGGCGGTTCCATCGTCGGGGCCGCGCTCGTGCTGCACCGGCCGGTCCCGAAGCTGGAGCGGTTCACCCTCGCCTACCTGCCGGAGGGCCCGAGCATCGACTGGTCAGGTGATCTGGCTCCGTGGCTGGAGCCACTGGCGACGTACCTGAAGAAGAACGGCGCCTTCGGCATCCGCATCGGACCGCCGGTCACCACGGCGACCTGGAACGCGAACCAGGTCAAGGACGGCATCGCCGACGACACCGTCCAGCGGCTCAACCAGCTGACCCCGACCCACCGCGACGCGACCGGCGCACGGGTGGTCAGCCAGCTGCGGGCGGCGGGCTGGCGGCTGCAGTCCCCCGAGGACGGCTTCGGAGCGGGTCAGCCGCAGTACAACTTCGTCATCCCGCTGGCCCACGAGGACGGCACCCCGAAGTCCGAGGACGAGGTCCTCAAGGGGATGAACCAGCTCTGGCGCCGCAACATCAAGAAGGCCGCCAAGATGGGCGTCGAGGTGACCGTCGCCACCCCCGTCAACCCGGCGGACGGCGACTTCGAGGGTGACCTGAGCGCCTTCCACGATCTCTACGTCCACACCGCCGAGCGCGACCACTTCACGCCCCGTCAGCGCAGCTACTTCAGCACCATGTTCTGGGCGATGTCGACCGAGGATCCGGAGCGCATCAAGCTCTTCCTGGCCCGACACGAGGGAGACCTCGTCGCCGCGACCATCATGGTCCGCGTCGGCCAGCACGCCTGGTACTCCTACGGCGCCTCCTCGACCGAGAAGCGAGACGTACGTGGCTCCAACGCCCTCCAGTGGGCGATGATCCAGGACGCCATGGCCGCCGGCGCGACCACCTACGACCTGCGCGGCATCACCCCGACGCTCTCCACCGACGACTCCCACGTGGGGCTGATCCAGTTCAAGGTCGGCACCGGTGGCCAGGCGGTGGAGTACGCCGGGGAGTGGGACCTGCCGCTGAACAAGCCGATCTACACGGCCTTCGATGTCTACATGAAGAGGCGCTGATCTCCGTATGCCGCTGAAACTGACCGTTGACGCCGATCGCTGGCGCAAGCACGTCCAGACCTTCGCCGAGGCGACTCCTGGCCTGGTCCCGGTGGCGAAGGGCAACGGCTACGGCCTCACCCTGCGCAAGCTCGCCCACCAGACCGAGTGGCTCAACAGCCTCGACACGGGCGTCGACACGCTCGCGGTGGGCACCTACAACGAGGTCTGGGAGGTCGCGACCCGGTTCAGCGGATCGATCTACGTCCTCACCCCGTGGCGGCCGTACTCGCCCGAGATCAACCCGGAGATCGCCGACCGGATCATCCACACGATCAGCCGCCCCGAGGACCTGCCGCTGCTGCTGGAGCGCCAGCCCGGCGCGCGGGTCATCCTCGAGCTGGTCACCTCGATGCGGCGCCACGGGATGACCCCGAGCGACCTGTGGCCGACCGCCGCCATCGCCCGTGAGCACGCGCGCTTCGAGGGCATCACGATGCACTTCGGCCTCGACGGCGGCTCGCTGGCCGAGGTTCGTGCCCAGATGGACGCCGTCGTCGGCGCCGAGGCGAAGACGGTGTGGGTCTCCCACCTGAGCGCCAACGAGCTGGCCCAGCTGCGCGCGGCCTACGGCGACATCACCTTCCGGCCCCGCGTCGGCACCGCGCTGTGGCTCGGTGACCGCGGCGCGCTCACCGTGACCGCGACCGTCGAGGACGTACATCCGCTCGAGCGGGGATACTCCTACGGCTACCGCGGCCGCACCGCGATGCGCGCCGGTCATCTGGTGGTCGCCTCCGGCGGCACCGCCCACGGGATCGGGCTCGAGGCGCCGCTGGGCGACACCCACCTGCGCTCCCGCGCCCTCGCGGTCGCCCGCGGCGGACTCGACGCCATGGGGCAGTCGCGCTCGCCCTACACGCTCGACGGCAAGGCGCTCTGGTTCGCCGAGCCGCCGCACATGCAGGAGTCGATGCTCATGCTCCCCTCGGGCGCGCGCGTGCCCGAGGTCGGCGAGGAGCTCGAGGTGCGGGTGCGCTACACCGCGACCTCGTTCGACGAGATCATCCTGGATTCCTGAGCCTCCGCGCGAGCCTCGGTCCACCGGACCGGATCGCGCCACGGCTCGTAGATCTCCCGGACCACGACCGCGATCAGATAGATCTCGGCGGCGACCCGGGCGAGGATCGCGAACCAGTAGACCGGCTGGTCGCCACCGCTGCCGGCCAGGATGTCGGCGAGATACCACCAGACCGCGACGAAGTAGAAGAGCTCACCGGCCTGCCAGATGAGCTGGTCACGCCAGCGCGGCACGGCGAGGACGGCCAGCGGCAGCAGCCACAGGACGTACTGCGGTGAATAGACCTTGTTGACCAGGAGAAACCCGGCGACGATCAGGAAGCCCAGCTGCGCCAGCCGCGGCGTCTCGCGAGCCGTCAGCCCGATGATGAGTACGCCGCTGCACCAGGCGATGAAGAAGGCCCAGGAGACGAGGTTGACCGTCTGCGCCGAGATCGTCGCGTCGGTGGCCTGCTGGACGACGAGCCACAGCGAGCCGAGGTCGGGGCCTCGGTCGGAGTTGAAGCTCCAGAAGACCTTCCACTCCTCGAGGCCGGTGGCCATCGCGGGCAGATTGGCGAGGACCCAGGCGAGGACCGTGGCCAGGGACGCGACCGCCAGGTCGTAGTAGCGGCGCCGGCAGATGCAGATCACCACGAGTCCGCCGAGCAGGAACAGCGGATAGAGCTTGGTCGCGCAGCCGAGTCCGATCAGGATGCCGGTCAACAGCGGCCGATCCCGCGACCATGCCCACAGCGCCCCGGCCACGAAGACCACGGCCAGCATGTCCCAGTTGATGATTCCGGTCGCCGCCAGCACCGGGGCGAGCGCGAACGCAGCCGCGTCCCAGGGCCGTCGGCGGTGCGTACGTGCCAGGAACCAGGCGGAGAGCAGCGCTGCGACCGCGAAGCCGATCACGTTGACGACGATGAAGACCCGGATCTCGTGGTGCATGCCGGGCAGGCCCCAGAAGCTCGAGGTCTCGACGAGATGGCGCTCGTCCTCGTCGGGAGTGTCGGTCAGCCAGTCGGTGATGTGGGACGTCGCCCAGGCGTAGTAGGAGATGCCGACCGGATACTCCATCACCTGCTGATAGCGCGCCCGGACCTCAGGATCGGAGGAGTAGGGCCACTCCTGCTCGGCCAGTCCACGGTCGACGTAGAGATAGGGCAGGTCGGAGTAGCAGAAGTGGGTGTATCGGGTGTCGCCGTTGGTCCAGGTGGCGTTGTAGCAGGTCTGCTTGGAGACCATCCCGATCGCGAACGTGAGCGAGGTCAGCAGCAGCAGCAGGCCGACCGCGCTGAACCAGCGCCGTCGGCCGTGTGCGAGTCCCCCGAGAGGACCGCCCACCGCGGTGGAGGCGGTCCGGACGACCGGATCCTCCGCCGCGGGGGCGGTCACTGGACCATCTGTCACGAAGTAAGTGCCCTATTCGGTGTTGGCGCCATTGCCGCCCCCATTATTGCCATCCGCCGGTGGCGAGGACGACTCGCAATCGCCGAACCAGTCGCACGCGGTCTCGGTCACCGTCGGATCGGTCGCCTCGGGCTCGTCGGGGGTCGCCGACGGGTCCGGGTCACCTTCGGTCGCGCCGTCCGTGGGACTCTGGCTCTCCTCCGGCTCCTCGATCGGGATGCAGAGACCCTTGCGCTCGTCCTTCTTGGAGCAGTCCTCCGACGGGGTCGGAGTCGGGTCCGGGGTGTTGGTCAGCGACGGCTCGTGACCGTCCTGCGGCGCCTCGCCGTCCTTCCAGGCCGGCTCCGGGAACTCCTCGATGTCGAGGTCGTCGGTGAGCGTGCCCATGATCTCGGCCCATGTCGACGCGGGGTAGCCGGCACCGAAGTAGGAGTCGAGCCAGCCGTCGAGCTTGCCGGAGCCCTTGCCACGGACGTACATGACCGCCGTGGCGAGCTGCGGCGTGTAGCCGGCGAACCATGCCGAGGAGACGTCGTCGTTCTCGTTGGTCGCGGTGCCGGTCTTGCCGGCGGCCGGCTGGTTGATCCCGCTGACCGTCTGGCCGGTGCCGTTCTTCACGACCTGCTGCAGGGCGTACGACGTGTCGTCGGCGGTGTCCTCGGACATCGCCCGTTCCTCACCGTCACGCTGGTTCCACTCGTAGACGACCTCGCCGTCTGCGTTGATCACCTTCGAGACGAGGTGCACGGTGTTCCGCATGCCACCGTTGGCGATGGTCGCGTAGGCGTTGGCCATGTTGATCGGGCTGATCGCCTGACGACCCAGCGTCAGCAGATAGTTGTTGGGGTCGAAGTCGATCGAGTACGCCGGGATCGAGCGGTAGTCGGCCGGTGCTCCCTCGATGTGCTGCTCGTCCGGCGGCAGACCGGACTTGACCGCCATTTCGTAGACGTCCTCGCTGCCGTTGGGCAGGGCAGCCGACATCTGGACGAACGAGGTGTTGACCGACTCCTCCATCGCCTTGATCCCGGTGATGTGCTTGCCGTAGCTGTGGCCGGATGGGTCAGCGTCGCTCTGGCCCGAGTTTCGAACCGTGCCACCACCGGCGTACTCCAGACCGGCCTCACCGGTCCAGGTGTCCTTGAGCGAGTAGCCCGCCTCGAGGGCCGCGGCGAGGGTGAACGGCTTCATCGTCGAACCAGCCATACCGCCCGAGGCCGCCCAGTTGATCTGGGAGTCGAGGTAGTCCTGGCCGCCGTAGAAGCCCTTGAGCGCACCGGTCTTCACGTCGACCGTCGCGGCGCCCACGTGCAGCTCGTTCTCCGGGTGCTTGGCGCTGACCGCCTTCTTGTCGCTGGGGCGCACCTCCGTGACCGCCTCCTGCGCTGCCTTCATCGCCTTCGCACTGAGCGTGGTGGTGACCTTCAGGCCCTTGCTGTCGATGTCCTCCTCGGTGAAGAGGGGGTTGCCGTTGTCGTCCTTGAGGGACTTCAGCTCGTTCTTCACCAGCGTCAGCGCGTGACCCTTCTGGCCACCGAGGCGGCTGTCGGCGAGCGGCTTGGGGAACTTGGGCAGCGCCTCCTTGGCCTTCTCGACGGTGGCCTCGTCGAAGTCGCTGAGCGCGTCGCCCTCGGCCTTGAGGTCGGCCATGCCACCCAGGACGTACTGGTAGCGGCCGAGCAGCTCGGTGCCGCCGGAGTCCTTGCCTTCCTTCTCCGGGTCGAAGCCGTTGGGGTTGTTGAGGATCGCGGTCAGCGCCGCGGCTTCCTTGATGTTGAGGTCCTTGGCCGACTTGCGGAAGTAGGTCTTGGAAGCGGCTTGGACGCCGTAGGCGCCGCGGCCGAAGTAGACGGTGTTGAGGTAGCCGGTGAGGATCTCGTCCTTCGACCTCTGCCGGGTGATCTTGAGCGAGATCACGGCTTCCTTGACCTTGCGCGAGTAGGTGCGCTCCTGGGTCAGGTAGAGGTTCTTGACGTACTGCTGGGTGATCGTCGAGGCGCCGCCCTGGCTGCCGGTGGTGGCGTTGGAGAACAGCGTGCGCGCGATGCCCTTGAGGTCGATGCCGTTGTTCTTGTAGAAGCTGCGGTCCTCGGCTGCCACGGCAGCGTCCTTGACCAGCGCGGGCATCTCGTCGACGCTCAGCGCGTCACGGTTCTGGTCGCCCGCCTGGAAGCGGCCGACCTCCTTCTTGCCGCCGGCGTAGTAGACGAAGCTCGACTCGGCCTCGAACGCCGCGTTGGCGCTGGGGACGGAGATCATGTTGTAGGAGATGATCACCGCGCCGCTGCCGATCAGCGCCAGGACCAGACCCACGATGGCCGCGATCTTGCCGATCCGGATGGCGAGCTGCTTCTTGTCCAGCGGGCCGTCGTCGAAGCCGTCCTCTGATGCCCCGAAGGCCGACCGCGGGTCACGCGGCTCACCCGGGCCGCCTCGGCCACGACCCGCAGGTCGCTGACCCAGGCGGTCGATCGGAGGCTCACCGGGGCGACGGGGCGACGGCGGCCGAGGAGGTCGTTGACCGGATCGCGGATCGGGGCGCTGGCCGGCGGGAGGCATCGGACGCTGGCTACCACGAGGCTGCGGACGACCGGGCTGGCCTGGCGGCTGACCCTGCGGACCACCCTGGGGGCGGCGCGGAGCCGGCGGTCGACCGCCCGGACCACCCTGCGGTGGGCGCGGTCCGCCCTGGGGTCGTCCTTGCTGTCCGCCGAGATCGGGTCTACGGGGACTGGCACTGCGGGGGCTGGGCCTTTGGGAAAAGCCGCCGGATGGGTCGCTCACGGGTGTAGCACTGCTCCTGTGACTGCCCGGCACGTGACCGGACGGGCTGACACTGACAATCCCCCGACGTCGCTGAATCCCCCCGAGGGAATCCCATCAACCTGACGCGCGACGCTTGCCTGACCTTCCCCGGGTGGATCCTCGGGTAGTCGAACGGCAGCCATCAGCGTACGCAATCGACGCTAGCGCTCCCGCATCCACGCCCAGCGCGCGTCGAGTCACCCGACGTCAACAGTTCGGTGACGGTTGCATCGAAGTGGTCTCGTCAGGCGTATCCAGACAAGACTTAGGTCTCTATTTGCCTTGGCGGATATATCGGTACGATAGGTCGCATGGCACGTCGCGCAGAGACGATCGAGTTGGCAGTCCTTGGGCTGCTGCACGAGTCGCCTATGCATGGCTACGAGCTGCGCAAGCGGCTCAACCTGATGCTGGGCTGGGGGCGAGTGCTGTCGTACGGCTCTCTCTACCCGGCTCTGAAGAAGATGCTGCGCAAGCACCTCATCGAGGAGGAGGCGAAGACCGTCACGCCGGTGACCCGGCGGCCGCGGATCGTCTACCAGCTGACGCCTGCCGGAGAGCGTGAGTTCACCCAGCTCATGTCCGAGGTCGGTCCGATGGCCTGGGAGGACGACAACTTCGACATCAGGTTCGCGTTCTTCGGTCGCACCGACATGGAGATCAGGCTTCGCGTCCTCGAAGGACGTCGCAGCCGGCTCCAGGAGCGGCTCGACCGGGTGCAACGCGAGCTTGCCATGACCCAGAAAGAGGTCGACTCCTACGCCCGCGAGCTTCAGCGTCACGGCGTCGAGTCGGTCGAGCGGGAGGTCCGATGGCTCTCCTCTCTGATCGACGCCGAACGGAACCCCAGGCCTGCGAACGACGAGCAGGCAGCGGGTCGGGGGGATCTGGGGGATGACGATGGCGTACGCGACGAAGCGGACGTCTCGCGCACAGCGCAGAGCAGCCAAGAGAACGAGAAATGACCTCCTGGCCGGTGACGGCCAGGAGTATTGGAAGGAGCCCCGATGGGTTCGGTTCGTGTAGCAATCGCGGGAGTCGGCAACTGCGCCAGCTCCCTGGTCCAGGGTGTGGAGTACTACAGGGACGCCGACCCGGCGGGCAGCGTCCCGGGCCTCATGCACGTCAAGTTCGGCGACTACCACGTCTCTGACGTCGAGTTCGTCGCCGCCTTCGACGTCGACGACAAGAAGGTCGGCAAGGACCTCTCCGAGGCGATCAACGCCTCCGAGAACAACACCATCAAGATCGCCGACGTCCCGTTCAAGGGTGTCGAGGTGCAGCGTGGCCCCACGCTCGACGGTCTGGGCAAGTACTACCGGCAGACCATCTCCGAGTCCGGCCTCGACCCCGTCGACGTCGTCTCGATCCTGCGCGAGAAGGAGGTCGACGTCCTCGTCTCCTACCTTCCCGTCGGCTCGGAGGAGGCGGACAAGTTCTACGCGCAGTGCGCGATCGACGCGGGGGTCGCCTTCGTCAACGCGCTGCCGGTCTTCATCGCCTCCGACCCGGAGTGGGCCAAGAAGTTCGAGGACGCCGGCGTCCCGATCGTCGGTGACGACATCAAGTCGCAGGTCGGTGCCACCATCACCCACCGCGTCATGGCCAAGCTGTTCGAGGACCGCGGCGTCGCGCTGGACCGTACGTACCAGCTCAACGTCGGCGGCAACATGGACTTCAAGAACATGCTCGAGCGCGAGCGCCTGGAGTCCAAGAAGGTCTCCAAGACCCAGGCCGTCACGTCCAACCTCAAGGGCGAGCTGGCCGACAAGATCGACGACCGCAACGTGCACATCGGTCCTTCGGACTATGTGCAGTGGCTCGACGACCGCAAGTGGGCGTACGTCCGGCTCGAGGGTCGCGCGTTCGGTGACGTCCCGCTCAACCTGGAGTACAAGCTCGAGGTCTGGGACTCCCCCAACTCCGCCGGCATCATCATCGACGCCGTCCGCGCCGCCAAGATCGCCAAGGACCGCGGCATCGGCGGCCCGATCATCCCGGCCTCGGCCTACCTCATGAAGAGCCCGCCGGTTCAGATCGAGGACACCGAGGGTCGCGTTCAGCTGGAGGCGTTCATCCGCGGCGAGTAGCACCCTCGCCGAGTCGGCGCATCCTGACCCCAAATCCCGCCGAGTCGGCGCGTTATGACGCGCCGACTC
>NZ_JBHWLY010000027.1:0-73122 GCF_042730435.1 Nocardioides sp. NPDC059952
GCTGGTCGAGCCGCGAGGCCGCCTGCGGCCGAGCGTGTCGAGACCAACACGGTCCCCTCTGCGCGCGATGGCACCGTGTTGGTCTCGACACGCCTCCGCCTAGCGGCTCCGGCGGCTCGACCGGCGGGGTGGGGCGGCTCCGGCGGCTCGACCAGCGGTTTTACGGGACCTCTTTGAAGCGGAGTCCCTTGGGGTCTTCCGCCTCGATGATGGCCAGCTCCTCCGGGGTGGGCTCGCGGGTGAGGGGCGCGGTCGAGGCGTCGATCTCGAAGCCGGTGGCCTCCTGGAGCTCCTCGGGGGTGACGCCGGGGTGGATCGAGACGACCTTGATCAGGCCGGCGTCGTCGTACCCGAAGACGGCGAGGTTGGTGACGATGACACCGAGGTCGTGATACTTCCCCGCCGTGCCGGTGGCGCGGTCGTTGCCGACGCCGCTGGCGACGTCGACGCGGTCGACGAAGATCCGGGCGGAGTGCTTGGCGACCCAGTAGTCGACGCGGTGGTTGACGGTGTTGCCCGGCGCCCCGCGTACGCCGATCAGCTGGCGCTTCGGCTTGCGCCAGTCGCCGATCGAGGAGATGTTCTGGTTGCCGTGGCGGTCGATCTGGCTGGCGCCCATCATCGAGTGCCGGCGGCCGCTGGCGACGATGTCGAAGATGCTGCGGAACGGGACCCAGGCCTCGGGGGTGCCGCCGGCCGCCGCGGTCTTCAGCAGCGGCGGAGCCTCGGACATCATGAACGCCTCGCCGTCGCTGAGCGCGAGCTCGGGGGTGTGGGTGGCCTTCGCCAGGCGTACACCGATGGCCGGGACGATCCCGACGGCGTGGGCGAGCACCTCGCCGGAGCCCTGGAAGGCGTCGGAGACGGCGGCGACGCAGATGTCTGCTCGGCTGATCGTCTGCAGGGTCACAGGTAACGCTCCTCGAACTCGGTCCAGTCGCTATCTGATTCGGACTTGGCGGCGGCGACGTACGCCTTCTGGAAGTCTTCGTCCCGGCCGTAGTCGGGCTCGCAGGTGGTGAAGTGGGCGCCGCCGGGGGCCTCGACGACGTGGTTCACGAAGATCCGGGGGACCAGGAGGGTCTGCGGCGGGGCCTTGGCGGTCAGGTCGTCGGTTGAGACGATCTGCTCGACCGACATGATCGTGGTGTCGGCGGCCATCGCGAAGAGGTCGTCGAAGTAGGGGTCGGGGCCGAGGTACTGGCCGTTGCCGACCGCGTCGGCGCGGTTGAGATGGATCAGCGAGACGTCGAGGCGGAGGCCGGGGACGGCGACGTACTCCTCCTCGTCGTAGGGCGACTTCACCGTCTTGAGGTCCGGGTTCATCGCCAGCACGTCGCTGCCGAGGCCGGCGCGGATCGGCTGGAACGAGAGCCGGTTCGCGCCCGCGCGGAGGCCGGCGACGAACATGCCCTCGTCGTACTCGCTCGTCTCCGGGATCTCGCCGCGCTCGCGGGCGCGGGTGAAGTTGGGGTCGAGCGGGATCGAGTCGAGGCTGACGAAGCCGTAGACCAGCTTGCGGATCCTCCCGGCGCGAGCCAGCAGGCCGACGTCGGGGCCGCCGAACGCGACCACGGTCAGGTCGGTGATGTCGCTGCGCAGGATCTCCTTGACCAGCGCCATCGGCTTGCGGCGCGAGCCCCAGCCGCCGATACCGATGGTCATCCCGGACTCGAGCTTGCTGGTGACCTCGGTGAGCGGCAATGTCTTGTCGAGCGGGGTCTTGTTCACGTGTCTCCTCGGAAGAGCTGGGCGGTGGCGTGAGCGCGCTTGAAGTAGAGGTGGGCGTCGTGCTCCCAGGTGATCGCCACGCCGCCATGGAGCTGGATCATCTCGGCCGCGACCTGCGAGAACGCATCGGTGCACCAGGTCTTTGCGGAGTGGATGAGCTGTCGGTCCGGCGTGGGCTGGGTCAGCTCCCAGGCCGCCGCCCAGCTCATCGTCCTGGCGGTCTCGACCTGCACCAGCAGGTCGGCACAGCGGTGCTTGAGCGCCTGGAACGAGCCGAGCGGGCGGCCGAACTGGTGGCGCTCCTTGAGATAGGCGACCGTACGCTCCAGCGCCTCGCGCGCGGCGCCGGCCTGAAGGGCGGTCATGATGGTCGCGCCGACGGTGGTGACGTACGCCGGGTCGACCGTCCCGACGACGTCCCCTGGGGTGTTGTCGTCGGTGACCGTCGCGAACCTCCAGGTCGGGTCCAGGGCCGGCGTCGGGGTGATCGTGACCGTCGAGGGATCGACCGCGTGGACCTGGTCGCCGCGCAGTACGAGCAGGATCTCCGCGCCGGGCGCGTCGATGACAAGATCTGATCCCGACGCCACGACCGCAGCGGTGGCCCCGCCGGCGATGCGCTCGAGGAGCGCGCCGGCCTCGGGCGTCCCGGCAGCGGTCAGGACCTGGGTCGCCAGGAGGGTGCCGACGAACGGCGACGGGGTGAGCGTGGCGCCGAGCTCCTCGAGGACGAGATGGGCCTCGATGTAGGAGCAGCCGACACCGCCGTGCTCCTCGGGGACGGCCAGCGCGGTCACGCCGATCTGCTCGGCGAGCGTCTGCCACAAGGTGGTGTCGTAGCCCTCGGGCGTCGCGATCGCCGCACGGAGGTCCACGGAAGCGGCTCGCTTGGCGATCAACGTGTGCACCGTCGCGACCAGGTCGGACTGCTCCTCGGTGAGCGCGAACCTCATCGGCCCTCCACCAGCGACTCGAGGATCCGGGCACGGTGCTCGGCCGGGGTGCCCCAGGCGCCGACGAGCGCACGGACCTTGAGGATCCACAGGCTCAGGTCGAACTCGCGGGTGTAGCCGATCGCGCCGTGGACCTGGAGCGCCGTGCGCGAGGCGAGGTACGCCGCATCCCCGGCCGCCACCTTCGCGGCCGAGACCGCGCGGCCGCTCGTCGGGGTCGTGGCCTCGAGCTCGACCGCCGCGTTGTGCACCAGCGGTGCCGCGAAGTCCAGGGCGACGCGTACGTCGGTGAGCAGGTGCTTGACCGCCTGGAACTCGCCGATCGGACGCCCGAACTGGGTCCGCTGCTTCACATAGGCGACCGTGTCGTCGAGCAGCCTCAGTCCCGTGCCGAGAAGCTGGGCCGAGCAGGCGAGCGTGCCCAGCTCGACGGCCGTCGGGTCTGCCGGTGCGATCTCGTCGCCCGGAGTGATGTCGAAGAGCCGCCGGGTCGGGTCGACCGACGTCCGCTCCGCTCCGAGGACCGCGTGGTGGAGGGTCGCGGACGTGACTGTGTTGGTTTCGACACCGCTCGCTTCGCTCGCGGGCTCAACCAGCGGGGGAACCCCGCTGGTCGAGCCGCCGGAGCCGCTAGGCGGAGGCGTGTCGAGACCAACACGGTCGCTAACCGCGTACGTCCGCTCGGCGATGTCGGCATCCAAGGCTCGTCCTGCGGAGCCGACCGAGATGATCGCCTCGCCAGTGGCCACCCGCTGAAGGAGCTCCGAGTCCGGCGTACCCGCGAGGAGCCCGGGCGCGACCGCGACGGACTCGATCCATGGTCCCGGGACGCCGTGATAGCCGAGCCGCTCGAAGGCGACGACGAGGTCGGCAGGGGTTGCTCCCACACCGCCGTCCTCCTCCGGCACCAGCAGCCCGGTGACGCCGAGATCGGCGAGCCGCTGCCAGAGCTTCAAGCCGGCCGAGTGGTCACCGGTCGCCCAGGCGCGCGAGGCCGACGGGACGTCGGCGGCACCGAGCAGGTCATCGAGTGCTTCGGAGAAGGCGTGCTGCTCCGGCGTACGTCCGAATCTCATCGGCCACCCCTCGGAAGTCCGAGCACGCGCTCGGCGACGATGTTGCGCTGGATCTGGTTGGTGCCGGCGTAGATGGGGCCGGACAGCGAGAAGAGGTAGTCGTCGACCCATGCGCCGGAGAGCTCCGCGTCCGCGCCGAGCAGCGAGAGCGCCGTCTCGTGCAGGGAGAGGTCGAGGTCGGACCACCACAGCTTGTTGATCGAGCCCTCGGCGCCGACGGAGCCACCGGCCTCGACGTGGGTGACCGTGCCCCAGGTGTAGAGGCGGTAGGCCTCGGCGCCGATCCAGGCGTCGACGACCTGGTCGCGGAGGTGGGGCTGCGGGTCCGACGCCCACAGGTCCAGCAGCCGGTCGGCCGCGGCGCAGAACCGACCCGGCGAGCGCAGCGAGAGGCCTCGCTCGTTGCCCGCGGTCGACATTGCGACCTTCCAACCGTCGCCGACCCCGCCGAGCACGTCCTCGTCGGCCACGAAGACATCGTCGAAGAAGATCTCGGCGAACCCCGGCGTACCGTCGAGCTGGTCGATCGGGCGGACCGTGACGCCGTCGGCGTCGAGCGGGAAGAGGAAGTACGTCAGGCCGCGATGCCGCTCCGCGGAGGGATCCGAGCGGAAGAGCCCGAAGCCACGGTCGGCGAACGGCGCCCGGCTGCTCCAGGTCTTCTGGCCGTTGAGCTTCCAGCCGCCCTCGACCCGGGTCGCGGAGGCCCGCAAGGACGCCAGATCGGACCCCGCCTCGGGCTCGGACCACGCCTGCGCCCAGACCAGGGAACCGTCGGTCATGTCGCGCAGGTAGCGCTCCTTCTGGGCCTCGGTGCCGTGGCCGAAGAGGATCGGGGCGAGCAGCGAGATGCCGTTCTGGCTGATCCTGGTGGGGGCGCCGGCGAGGTAGTACTCCTCCTCGAAGATGACCCATTCGGTCAGCGATGCGTCCCGGCCGCCGTAGGTCTCGGGCCAGGTCACCACCGACCAGCGCCCCGACGCCAGCGTCCGCTCCCACTCCCGGTGCGCCGCGGCGCCCTCGGCGGTGTCCATCGACGGCAGCCGGCCGGGGTTGTGGGCGGCGAGCCACTCGCGGGCCTCGAGCCGGAAGGCCTCCTCGGCCTCGGTGAACTCCAGAGTCCCCTGTTCGAAAGTCACTGCTTCATCGCCTTCGCGTCCATCCCCGCGAGCGAGTCCTTGCCGACCTCGGCGTTGTGCGCGTGCGCGGCGTGGTGGAGGCCGAAGACCGAGTCCATCCCGGCGCGCATGCCCATCAGGTCCTCGGCCTGGTTGACCGCCTTCTTGGCCAACGCGAGCCCGAGGCGAGGCATCTCGGCGATCCGCCCCGCGAGCTCGAGGGTCTCGGTCTCGAGGTCGTCGCGGGGGACGACGTGGTTGACCATGCCCCAACGCTCCGCCTGCGAGGCCGAGAAGCGGCCGCCGGTGAAGAGCATCTCCTTGGCGGCGCGGGGGTTGGTGACCCACGGGTGGGCGAAGTACTCGACCCCGGGGATGCCCATCTTGACCACCGGGTCGGAGAAGAAGGCGTCGTCGGAGGCGACGATGAAGTCGCAGGACCAGGCCAGCATCAGGCCGCCGGCGATGCAGGCGCCCTGCACCATCGCGATCGTCGGCTTCGGCAGCTCACGCCAGCGGCGGCACATGCCGAGGTAGACCTCGGACTCGCGCGCGAAGCGAGAGTCGACGCCCTCCTTGCCGACGTGGTCCCACCACATCACAGCCTTGCGCTCGAAGCTCTCGTCGATGTCGCGGCCCGGGGTGCCGATGTCGTGGCCGGCGCAGAAGTGCTTGCCGTTGCCGCCGAGGACGATCACCTTGATCTCGTCGTCGTTGGTCGCCCGAGTGAACGCCTCGTCGAGCGCGTAGGTCACCTTCGAGTTCTGGGCGTTGCGGTATTCGGGGCGGTTCAGCCGCACCACCGCGACGGGCCCGTGGGTCTCGTACGTCACGACACTGGTCTCGGTTGGAGTGGCGGTCATGCCGCAGACGCTACCAAACAAGTGCTTGGTTTGGTAGGTTGTCCGGCATGGACCTGACCTACTCCGCCGAGGACGAGACGTTCCGTGCCGAGGTGCGCGAGTGGCTGGCCGACCATCTGGTCGGCGAGTGGGCCGCGCTTCGTGGCACCGGCGGGAACGGCCGCGACCACGAGTCGTACGAGGGCCGGCTGGCGTGGAATCGCTACCTTGCCGAGCACGGCTGGACCTGCCTGGGCTGGCCAGAGGAGCACGGCGGCCGCGGTCTGCCGCTGTTCCAGCAGGTGATCTTCCACGAGGAGTACGCCCGGGCCGATGCCCCGGTCCGCGTGAACCACCTCGGTGAGGAGCTGCTCGGGCCCACACTGATCGCGCACGGCACTCCCGCTCAGCGGGATCGGTTCCTGCCCAAGATCGTGGCCGCCGAGGAGCTGTGGTGTCAGGGCTACTCCGAGCCCGGTGCCGGCTCCGACCTGGCCGGCGTCCGGACCCGGGCAACGCTGGACGGCGACCAGTGGGTGGTCGACGGGCAGAAGGTCTGGACGTCGAACGCGCACCTGTCCGACTGGTGCTTCGTCGTCTGTCGCACCGAGCCGGGCTCGACCCGGCATCACGGGCTGTCCTACCTGCTGGTCCCGATGGCGCAGCCCGGTGTCGACGTACGCCCGATCGAGCAGCTCACCGGCACCTCCGAGTTCAACGAGGTCTTCTTCGACGGCGCCGTCACCGACGCGGACCTGGTGGTCGGCAAGCCGGGAGACGGCTGGAAGGTCGCGATGGCGACCCTCGGGTTCGAGCGCGGCGTCTCCACGATCGGCCAGCAGGTCGGATTCGCGCGCGAGCTGGAGACGGTCGAGGAGGCAGCCCGGGCCAACGGCGCCATCGACGACCCCGGCATCGCTGCCCGGCTCGCTCAGGCCGAGGTCGGGCTGGAGGTGCTCCGGCTGCACGCGCTGCGGACCCTCTCTGCGTACGACTCCGGCTCCTCCGGCCCCGAGGCGAGCGTCTCCAAGCTGCTGTGGGCGCGGTGGCACCGCGACCTCGGCGAGCTGGCGATGGACGTCGTCGGGCTCGCCGGACTGACCACCGGCGAGGACTACACCCTCGACCGGCTGCAGTCCCTCTACCTCTTCTCCCGCGCCGACACGATCTACGGCGGCTCGGACGAGATCCAACGCAACATCATCGCCGAGCGTGTGCTCGGCCTGCCCAGAGAGGCCCGTGCATGAAGCCGGAACAGCCAACCCCCGCGTACGTCCCCGGCCACTCGCTCCTGGAGGGGCGGGTCGTCGTCGTGACCGCTGCCGCCGGCGCCGGGATCGGGGCGGCGGTGGTGCGCAAGGTGCTCGAGGAGGGCGCCAAGGCGGTCGTCATGTCAGACACCCATGAGCGGCGGCTCAAGGAGTCGTGCGATGCCCTGGCCGAGGAGTTCGGGGCGGACCGGATCACCGCCGTGACCTGCGACGTCACGCAGGACGACCAGGTCCAGGCGCTGCTCGACGCGGCCGAGCCTTTCGGTGGTGTCGACGTGATGATCAACAACGCCGGGCTCGGCGGGACCGCGTCGGTGCTGGAGATGACCGACGACCAGTGGGGGAAGGTCCTCGACATCACCCTCACCGGGACGTTCCGGTGCATCCGGGCCGTCGGGCAGCGGTTCGTGGCCGCTGGGAAGCGCGGCGTGATCGTCAACAACGCCTCCGTGATCGGCTGGCGGGCGCAGGAGGGGCAGGCGCACTACGCCGCGGCCAAGGCCGGGGTGATGGCGCTGACCCGCTCCGCCGCCGCCGACCTCGCTCCGCACGGGATCCGCGTCAACGCGGTCTCGCCGTCGCTCGCCATGCACCCGTTCCTGGAGAAGGTCACCTCGCCGGAGCTCCTGGTCGAGCTCAAGGGCCGCGAGGCCTTCGGCCGCGCCGCCGAGCCGTGGGAGGTCGCCAACGTCATGGTCTTCCTGGCCAGCGACTACTCGTCCTACATGACCGGCGAGGTCGTCTCCGTCTCGAGTCAGCATGCGTAGTAGCACCCCGCTGGTCGAGCCGGGAGGCCGCCTGCGGCCGAGCGTGTCGAGACCAACACAGTCCCATCGAGCGCCGAAGGGACCGTGTTGGTCTCGACACGACGTCGCTCGTACCTCACGACGTCGGCTCGACCGACGTGGGTCAAGGAGTCAGAACATTGTCTGAGGCATTCATCGTCGATGCGGTTCGTACGCCGGTCGGGAAGCGCGGAGGCGCGCTCGCCGGCATCCATCCGGCCGACCTCGGCGCCCACTCGCTGGCCGCGCTCGTCGACCGCACCGGGATCGACCCGGGTGCCGTCGACGACGTGATCATGGGCTGCTGCGACACCATCGGCGGCCAGGCCGGCGATGTCGCGCGGACCGCGTGGCTGGTCGCCGGACTGCCCGACCACGTACCCGGCGTGACCATCGACCGGCAGTGCGGCTCCTCGCAGCAGGCGGTGCACTTCGCGGCGCAGGGGGTCATGTCCGGGACCCAGGACCTGGTGGTCGCGGGCGGTCTGCAGAACATGTCGGCGATCCCGATCTCGGCGGCGATGCTGGTGGGTGCCGAATACGGGTTCACCACCCCGTTCGCCGAGTCGCCCGGCTGGGTGAAGCGCTACGGCGACCAGGAGGTCTCCCAGTTCCGCTCGGCCGAGATGATCGCCGAGAAGTGGGACGTCTCGCGCGAGGACATGGAGGCCTACGCGCTCGCCTCGCACCAGCGCGCCAAGACCGCGATCGCCGAGGGACGTTTCGACCGGGAGATCGTGCCGGTGGGTGATTTCGCCGTCGACCAGTGTCCCCGCGAGACCTCGCTGGAGAAGATGGCCTCGCTGGAGCCGCTCGCTCCCGGTGGGCGGATCACCGCGGCCGTCGCCTCGCAGATCTGCGATGCCTCCTCGGCGCTGCTGGTCGCCTCCGCGGCGGCCGTACGCACCTTCGGCCTGACCCCACGAGCCCGGATCCATCACCTCTCGGTCCGCGGCGACGACCCTGTCTGGATGCTGACCGGACCGATCGAGGCCACCCGGCACGCCCTGGCCAAGACCGGCCTGTCGGTCGACGACATCGACCTCTTCGAGTGCAACGAGGCCTTCGCCTCCGTCGTCCTGGCGTGGATGAAGGAGCTCGACATCCCGCATTCGAAGGTGAACGCGAACGGCGGCGGCATCGCCCTCGGCCACCCCATCGGCGCCACCGGCACCCGGCTGATGACCACCCTCCTCAACGAGCTCGAGCGCACCGGCGGCCGCTACGGCCTGCAGACCATGTGCGAGGGCGGCGGTCAGGCCAACGTCACCATCATCGAGCGGCTCTGAGGTCGGAGTTGTGAAGCTGAGAGTGGTCTATAGGTCACTCTCAGCTTCACAACCTCGCCGCGGGGACGGTCAGGCCGGCTGCAGCCTGAGCGTGCGGCGCTCGGCCGCGGGGGAGCCGGGGGTGGGGAACCAGCGGTGGATGACGGCGGCCTGCCCGGCGGTCCACAGGCCGCTGATGACCCAGTAGACCAGCAGGGCGAGCGGGACGCTGCTGCCGGCCAGGAGCATGCCGCCGGCGGAGATGACCGGCATCAGCTCCTGCATCCGGATCATCGACTCGGGCATGTCGGCACGCACCATGTTGGGCAGGACCCACAGCCGCTGGCTGAGGTAGCTGACCAGGGCGGCGGTGGCGGCGAGGCCGAGGGTGATCACCAGATGAGTCGTGTCACCGGAGAGGTAGCCGTGCCCGGTCAGCGGCGCGCCCAGGAAGGTGGCCTGCCCGAGCGAGGCGACGAGCGAGTCGCTCATCGCGCCGACCGAGTTGCTCCGGCTGACGTCGGAGAGCAGGTGGTAGAGCGCCAGGAAGATCGGCAGCTGGGCGAAGGCGGCGAGCATCGCGAAGCGGGGTACGCCGTGCTCCTCGTTGATCTTGCGACGCTCCTCCATCATCGCCATCATGTCGGCCTGGCTCGCGCTGCCGGACGAGTTCTTCTTGGCGTACTTCTTGGTCAGTGCCTGCATCTGTGGACGGGCGCGGGCGGAAGCGTGGGCGGTGCGTACGCCGCGGATCGTCAACGGCAGGAGGGCGAGCCTGACCAGGACGACGACGGCGGCGATGGCCAACAGCCAGCTGGCGTTGTCGCCCGCGAAGGACAGGACGTGGTGGGCGCCGGCGAGGACGGCCGCGAGGGCGTGCGACAAGGGGGCGAGAACGGACATGGGTGTGCTCCTGAGGTGAGTGGGTAGGTCTGACGGGCTCGCTGGTGGGCGAGCGGTCAGACCTGCTCAGGAGCGCGCGGACGGCGCGGGGAGCACACCGGGTCGGTGACCCGGGCGGCAAGATGGTGAGGTCCGTCGGATGCGTCCGGCGGGACCGTCGAGCGTGCCCTGACCAGGGCGAACGCGCTGACGTTGTGAAGCGCTCCGACGGCGACGGCCGCGAGCGCGGTCGAGACGGCGATGGTGAGCAGCGCCTGCTCGGGATCGACGCTCATCAGCGCCGGGAGCATCAGCGTGAAAAGTGCGACGAGCGCGATGCGTACGCGGCTCGTCTCGGTCTTCACGCAGGTCAGTGTACCGATCCCGGGCAACCGAGCCATCATCCCAAGGCACGCCGCATCAGGACGCGCGGGTGGCCGGCGAGGACCGAGGTGGTGTCGGCGGCCCAGACGAAGCCCGCGGCCTCGAAGTTCTTGCGGATCCCGGCGTACGCCATGGTCAGGTCGACCTTCGCGCCCTGGTTGTCGAGCGGGTAGGCCTCGATGGCCGGGGCGCCGCGGTCGCGCGCGAAGTCGACGGCACCCTCGATGAGCGTGTGCGAGATGCCCGTGCCGCGGTGGCCCGGCCGGACCCGGATGCACCACAGCGACCAGACCGGGAGGTCGTCGACGTGGGGGATCTTCCGGTTGCGGGCGAAGGACGTGTCGGCGCGCGGCGCGACGGCGGCCCAGCCGACGGGCTCGTCGCCGTCGTAGGCGAGCACGCCCAGCGGACCCTGCTCGAGCAGGGACCGTACGTGCTCCCCGCGAGCCGGCCCGTGCAGCTCGTTGTTGAGCTTCGACGGGATCCGGTAGCTCAGGCACCAGCACACGCTGGCGTCGGGGCGCTTGGGGCCGACAAGAGCGCGTACGTCCTCGAACACCGTCGCCGGGCGAACCTCGATGGCCATGGGTCCACCCTGAGGCTCAGGCGCGGGTCGCGTCCAGGTGTTTGAGGCGGTCGGCGGCCTGGGCGACGATGCGGTCGACCAGCTCCTCGCAGGTGGGGAGGTCGTCGAGGAGGCCGACGACCTGGCCGCTGGAGAGCATCCCGGCGTTGGTGTCGCCCTCGACGAGGCCGGCACGGAGCAGCATCGGGGTGTTGGCGGCGAGCACGACCTCGGCCCAGGTGCGGTCACCGCCGTGGACCATGTTCCGGCCGTCCTTGATGAGCGTCCGCCAGGGCAGGCCGGACATCTCCTTGAACTGCCGGGTGCGCTTGAGCGTGCGCAGCAGCTTCGCGGTGAGCCCCTCCTTCTCGAGCGTATCGATGAACTCCGTGCGGAGCAGGCGGTGCGGCATGCCGTCGGCCTTGGTGGTCACGACGGTGCCGTCGAGGCCGAAGCTCAGGTAGCGCCGGCGGACGTCCTCGGGGACGGCCGAGTCGGCGGTGAGCAGGAAGCGCGTGCCCATGCCGATCCCGGCGGCGCCGTAGGCCATGGCCGCGGCGAGTCCGCGGCCGTCGAAGAAACCGCCCGCGGCTACGACGGGGATGTCGACGGCGTCGAGGACGCTCGGGAGGAGCAGGGTGGTCGGGACCGCGCCGGTGTGGCCGCCGCCCTCGCCGCCCTGGATCATCACCATGTCGGCGCCCCAGCCGGCCACCTTCTTGGCGTGCTTGGCCGCGCCGATCGAGGGCATCACGACGATGTCGTGCTCCTTGAGCGTGCTGATGAGCTCGGGCTTGGGGGCAAGCGCGAAGCTCGCGACCTTGACGTCGAGGTCGATCAGCAGGCGGCAGCGGTCGGGAGCGTCCGAGGCGTCGGCTCGCAGGTTGACGCCGAAGGGCTTGTCGGTGCGGCTCTTGACCTCGACGATCGCCTTCTCGAGCTCGTCGAGGGTCATCGTGGCGGAGGCCAGGATGCCGAGCGCACCCGCGTTGGCGGTCGCGGAGACGAGGCGCGGGCCGGCGACCCAGCCCATGCCGGTCTGGACGATCGGGTGGGTGACCCCGGTCAGCTCGGTGAGCCGGGTGCGGAAGGTCTGGGCGGTGCTCATCGGCCGTCCTTCACGAAGGCGTCGCGGCGCTCGTCGGCCACGCCGGCGAGGTTGAGCTCGTAGGTGAAGCCCTGCTCGAAGCGGTAGGAGGCGTTCACGTCGATCGGGTCGATGCCGTTGAGGGCCGCCTTGGCCGCGCGGATGACCTGCGGGTCCTTCTTCGCGATCTGCCGGGCGACCTCCAGGGCGGTCTCGTCGAGGTCCTGCCTCGGCACGACCGCGTGCACCGAGCCCAGCTCGTGGAGGCGCTGGGCGGTGATGGTCTGGGCGGTGAAGTAGAGGGTACGCAGCATGTGCTGAGGCACCAGGCGGCTCAGGTGGGTGGCGGCTCCCAGGGCTCCGCGGTCGACCTCGGGTACGCCGAAGAAGGCGTCGTCGCTGGCCACGATCGTGTCCGCGTTGCCGACCAGGCCGACGCCTCCGCCGAGGCAGAAGCCGTTGACCGCGGCGACGACCGGGACCGGGCACTCGTAGATCGCCTTGAACGCCGCGTAGCAGCCGCGGTTGGCGCCGAGGATGCCCTCGAACCCCTCGATCTGCTGCATCTCCTTGATGTCGACGCCCGCGTTGAAGCCCTTGCCCTCGGCGCGCAGGATCACGACCCTGGCGCCGTTGCCGGCGGCGGCCGTGACGGCGTCGGCGACCTCGAACCAGCCCTTCACCGGCAGCGCGTTCACCGGTGGGTGGTTCATCGTGACGACGGCGATCTGCTCGTCGGTGATCTCGGTGGAGATGCCCATGGTCCGTTCCTAACCTAGCGATTGCTTGGTAGCCTAGCAGTTGCTTGGTTTCTGTACGCAAGACTGAAAGGGACGCCACCATGGCTCGACTGCTCGAAGGCCGGATCGCGATCGTCACCGGAGCGGGGCGAGGCATCGGCCGGGCGCACGCTCTCGAGCTCGCCCGTCACGGGGCGAAGGTGGTCGTCAACGACTTCGGCGTCTCGCTCGCGGGCGAGGGCACCGGTGAGTCGCCCGCATCCCAGGTGGTCGACGAGATCGTCTCCGCAGGTGGGCAGGCGGTGGCCAACGCCGCTGATGTGGCCGACTTCGCGCAGGCCGAGGCGATGGTGCGACAGGCCGTCGAGACGTACGGGGGCCTGGACATCCTCGTCAACAACGCCGGATTCGTACGCGACCGGATGCTCGTCAACACCTCCGAGGAGGAGTGGGACGCGGTCATCCGGGTGCACCTGAAGGGACACTTCGCGACGCTGCGGCACGCGGGTGCGTACTGGCGGGCCGAGTCGAAGGCCGGGCGTCAGCGGGAGGCCAGGGTCATCAACACCTCGTCCGGCGCGGGCCTGCAGGGCTCGATCGGGCAGGGCACCTACTCGGCGGCCAAGGCCGGGATCGCCGGGCTGACCCTGGTCGCCGCCGCCGAGATGGTGCGTTACGGCGTCACCGTCAACGCGATCGCACCGGTCGCCAAGACCCGGATGACCGAGGGTGCCTTCGACACCTCGGCGATGGCGCTCCCCGAGGACAACTCACCGGTCGTCGCCTGGCTGGCCTCCGAGGAGGCCCGCGACGTCACCGGCCGGGTCATCGAGATCGACGGCCCCCGGATCACCGTCGAGAACGGCTGGGCCCACGGCCCCTCCGCCGACGCCGGCGCCCGCTGGGAGGCTGCGGAGGTCGGCCCTGCGCTCCGCAAGCTGCTCGGTGAGGCGCCGGAGGCTGAGCCGGTCTACGGAGTCTGAGCCGTCCGAGGGCGGGCCGCCGCTGCACGTGTAACACGTCGTTCGTAGGACTATCCGGTCGTTCCGATAGGGCGAGAAGTCCTACGAACGACGTGTTACAGCTCGCGTGCCCGGTCAGCCGAGCTCCGCGCAGACAGTGGCCGCGATGTCCCGGAGCGGGGTGTCGAGCGGCTCGGCGGCGGGGTCGTCGGAGCGGGTGAGGGCGGCGATGACGATCGGGGCGCCGTCAGGGGGCCAGGTGACGCCGACGTCGTTGCGCGAGGCGTAGTCACCACCGCCGGTCTTGTCGGCGAGCCGCCAGCCGACGGGAACCCCGGCGCCGAACCGGGTGACGGTCGACTGGTTGGCCAGCATCCAGGTGATCAGCTGGTCCCGGTCCGCGCGGTCGAGAGCGTTGCCGAGGACAAGCCGCGTGTAGGTCTGCGCGATCGCACGGGGTGAGGTGGTGTCGCGCGGGTCGCCCGGGATCGCGCTGTTGAGGTCGGGCTCCCAGCGGTCCAGCCGGGTGACGGTGTCGCCGAGGGAGCGGGCGAAGGTGGTGATGCCGGCAGGCCCACCGATGAGGTGGAGCAGCTCGTTGGCCGCGGTGTTGTCGGAGCGCGTCATCGTCGCCTCGGCGAGCTGCGCGACGGTCAGGCCGTTGCGGGTCGTCAGCGAGGTGACCGGTGAGTTGACGACGACGTCGGCGGCGTCCCAGGTCAGGCGCTGCCGGAGCGTACGCGCGGGGTGGTCGCGCAGGATCGAGGCCGCGAGCAGGGTCTTGAACGTAGACAGCATCGGGAAGCGCTCCCCGGCGCGGTGCTCGATGACGCGTCCGGTCCGCATGTTCTTCGCCCAGACGCCGAGGTGACGCTGGTGCTTCTGCTCGAGCGCGGCGATCGAGGGGCTGTCGGCGGCGTACGCCACGGAGCCGCCGACTCCGGTTGCGGCGACGGCGGCCGCGGTGGCGGCACCGCCCAGGACGGCGCGACGGCTGAGGATCGGTGTGGTCATGTCGAGCATCGTGCCGCCGCTGCGGCGACGGCGTCCAAGGACGATCCGGCATGCACGTATGCATCGCCGACATGGGACGAGGTGGGGCCGATCAGCCATCCTGTACGCGTGGACCTACTGCTTCATCTGCGCGGCTTCGCCGCCGTCGCGGACGAGATGAGCGTCTCCGCGGCCGCCCTCGAGCTGGGCGTCGACCAGCCTCTCCTCAGCCGTCGCCTGCGTGCTCTCGAGCGTGAGCTCGGGGTGGAGCTGCTCGACCGCAGCCGGCGCCAGATCGCCCTCACCCCGGCCGGCACCGCGCTGCTGCCGCGGGCCAGGCACCTGCTCGACCAGGCTGACCATCTGCTGCGGAGCATCCGCCGGCACGACCGGGAGAGCTTCGTGGTCGCGGTGCCGTCCGGCGGCGATCCTGCTCCTCTCGCGCGGTTGGTCGCGCTGCTGGAGGCGGAAGGCGTCGACGTACGCCTCGCGAACGACAGCGAGGAGACACCGGAGTCGGCCGCCTGGACGGTCGAGGCGTGCGACCCGGATGCGGCCACCTGGCTCACCCCGCTGGGCGCGGCCACCGCTCCCGGGACCGCTCGGGGGCCGGTGTCGCTGAGCTCGCTGCGCCCCCGCCGAGGCGGGGAAGGTACGCAGGTGCTGGCTCTCCCGCGAGACCTCGACGACCCCGCCGGCCGACTGCGACGGCTCGCGGATCGCGCCGGTATCGGGCCGGCCACGCTGCGTCGCGCCCCGCACCAGCTCGCGGTGGCCGAGACGATGGCCGGCCGGGCGAGCCTGGTCTGTGCGCGGCATGAGGCGGTGACGTACGGACTGAGCTGGTCGCCCTTCGTCGACCCGGTGCCGCGCGGTCATAGGCTGGTCGAGCAGCCGCCGCCGCCCGGACCGCTGGCGGCCGGCCCGGTGCGGGAGCGGGCGCTCGCCCTGCTCGGTGCGTGCGTCGGTGCACCCGAGGGCGGGCACGAATGAGTCCGCTCGTCGGCAGCGACCGGGGTCTGATCGACCTCGCCGAGGCCACCGCCGAGCGCTTCGAGGAGCTCCGGGTCCGGATCGCCTTCCTCGCCCGCGACATCGACACCGGCCACGAAGTCGGGGTCGGCGTCGACCGCCCGATGCCGCTGGCGTCGGTCGCGAAGGTCCCGCTGGCGCTGGTCGTGGCGGACCGGATCGCCCGTGGCGAGATCGACGGGGGCGCGATGGTGACGCTGACCGCGGCGGAGCGGAGCTACGGGCCGTACGGCATCTCGGCCTTCACCCACGACGCGACCTGCTCGGTCGCCGACCTGATGCTGATGATGCTGGGGCTGAGCGACAACGCCGCCGCCGACGCGCTCTTCGACAAGGTCTCGCCGCGCGAGGTCGACGAGCAGCTCGCCGAGTGGGGCGTGGAGGGGTTGCGGGTGCGGCACCGGATGCAGCCGATGTACGACTACGCCACCCGCGTCGCCGGCCCCGACTTCGCCCTCGCCACCCAGCTCGCGGTCGAGGGTCGCCGGCCGGGCGGCCGGCACGTGATCGACTCGCTCGACGTCGAGCGCGCCACGGTCGGCACGCCGCGCGCCTGCGTCGACCTGCTCGAGCGCGTCTGGCGCGACGAGGTCGCCAAGCCCGAGGCGACCGAGCTGGTGCGCCGGCTGATGGGCAAGCAGGTCTTCACCCACCGGATCGCCGCCGACCTGCTCGCCGACGACATCCAGCTCGCCGGCAAGACCGGCGGGTTCCTCACCCTGCGCCACGAGATCGCCGTGGTCACCCACCCCGCCGGCCGCGTCGCGATCGCCGTGCTCACCGACTCCGACCGCACCGCCCGGATCCAGAACGACGTCGACCTCGCCATCGCCGCCACCGCCCGCGACGCCGTCGAGGCCCTCGCCGCGCGCCGAACCTGAGCCGAGGCGTCACGTACGTCGGCCGAAGCGTCACGTACGTCGGCCGAAGCGTCACCCCGATGCCACCTCGGCCGAAGCGTCACCCCGATGCCACCTCGGCCGACGCGCCTGACGCCTCGGCCGACGGGGCTGACGCCTCGGCAAAAACCAGTCGGCAATCACCCGTTCTCGATGGTGGAATTGGCCAGTGCCTGCCCTGCCCGGATTCATCAACAACCTCATCCCACCGACGCCGTTGTCGAAGCGGCTGGCGACGCAGTCGCTGCTCTTCGCGGCGGGGGACGGGACGTTCAACACCGCGGCGGCGTTCTACCTGGTCGCCTTCGTCGGTCTGACCCCGGCGCAGATCGGCGTCGGTCTGACGGTCGCCGGGATTGCGAGCTTCCTCACCGCCTACCCGATGGGCCGGCTGGCCGACTTCATCGGCCCGAAGCGGATCTGGGCGATCAGCGCGCTGATCAGCGCGCTCATGTTCGCGACGATGCCGTTCATCCACGGCTTCTGGGCCTACCTGGCCGTCATCGTCGTCTTCGAGGTGGTCAACAACGCGGGCGGTGCCGGCCGGAATGCGTACGTCCTGGATGTGCTGCCCGACAAGGAGCGGGTCGAGACGCAGGCGTTCATGTACTCCAGCCTCAACCTCGGCTTCACCATCGGTGCCCTGATCGCCGGCATCGCGCTCGCGCTGGACACCGACACGGTCCTCAAGTGGGGCGTGCCGTTCTTCGCGCTGGTCATCGGGATCGCCAACTCCGTCTGGATCACCCGGCTGCCGAGGGCGCCTCACGACGAGCGCCGCGCGGCCGGCGAGGTCACCGAGAAGCTGCCCGGCCCCGGTGCGCTGCGCAACGTCGGCTGGCTCCTGGTGACCACCTTCACCGGCACGCTGTGGAGCAACCAGGTGCTGCTGCACACCGTGATCCCGCTCTGGCTGGTCGAATACACCGACTCCCCGCGCTGGCTGCTGGCCTGGCTCTTCGCGACCAACACGGTGCTGTGCATCATCCTCCCGGCCTACACGTCCAAGGGTGTCCGCGACGTCCGCGACGCGTTGCGCCGGGTGTGGTGGAGCAGCGCGTTCTTCGTCGCCGCCTGCGCGATCACGCTGGTCACCCACGACACCCGCGGGTTCCTCACCATCTTCCTGGTCTGGCTCGGCCACGTCGCCGTGACCGGTGCCGAGCTCGCCATCGGCTCCGCCTCGTGGGCTTTCCAGGCCGAGCTCATGGACCCCGACCGACGGGGTGAGTACGAGGGTGTCGCCGGCATCGGCCGCCAGCTCGGCGGCGCGTGGGCGCCGGCCCTGTTCACCTTCCTCGCGATGGGCTGGCACCCCGACTTCTACAGTGGCGCCGGCTGGATCGTGATCGGCGCCATCGTCGTCGTCGCTGCCGCCGCCATGGGGCCCTCGACCCGGATGGCCGTACGTTTCAAGCAGACCCACTTCCCGCGCGAGGACGAGCCCGATCCCGAGCCGGCCGTCGCCTAGCTCCACGATCAGTGCAGGATCGTCGCGATCCGGTCGCCGAGATAGGGCGCGAGGGTCGCGGCGTAGAGCGGCGAGATGTGGAAGCCGTCCTGGTAGACCTGCAGGTCCCCGACGACGGGGGAGCAGGTGTCGGGCTCGCAGAAGTAGTCGGTGAGGTCGACGCGGTGGGCGTTCGGGGTCAGCCGAACCGCGCCGGCGCTGCCGTCGTCGCGTACGACCCGGTCCCGGTCGCGCGCACAGGCCGACTCGGCCCCGAGCCCGGCCGAGTCGATGCACGGCTGGACCACACGTGCGAACCGGGTGGTGCTGCCCTCGAAGATCGGGCTGTCCCGGATCGCGATGACCGGCACCGACGGGTCCGGCCGGCTCGCCCAGGCCTCCGCGAGACCGTTGCTGAGCGCCTCGCCGGACGTCTCGTCACCGGTGGCCTCGACCGAGACCTGGCTGGAGTGGATGACGAGGTACGCGTCGATTCCCTGCTCCTCGGAGAGATAGGTCGCGAGCCGTGACTTCCACTCCCGGCACAGCTCGACCGTCGTCGCAGGAGCCCCGACGCGGTCCCGCGCGTTCCAGTGGCAGCCGGCGCGGCTGGCGACGTCGATGCGCCAGCCGCGCCGCTCGGCGATCTCGCGGTAGGCGGGGACGAGCTGGTGGTTGTGCGAGTCGCCGATCGCCAGGAGACGACGCGAGTAGCCCCGCGAGGGCCCGAGCGTGCACACCTTGAACCGCACCGGCCGCTCGTTGTTGGACCAGCAGCCCGACCCGTCGGGCGCCTGGTAGCCGAGACTGGCGTCGAGCAGCCGGTCCGGACCTTCGCAGCCGGCGGTCGCGGGGTCCAGAGCAGCGGCGCCGATGCAGCCCGCGTACCGCTTTGCGGCGTCGACGGCTGCCGCCCTCGCCGCGGCGTCCTGGCGCTCGACCACGCCTGCGCCGGTTAGCGCCCCGGCGGCGACGAGCGCGAGCACGACCGGGATGGCCACGAGCCGCCCGTGCCCGCCGAAGCGGGGCCGGATGCGGGTGACCGGCACCTCGACGTACCGGTGGGTGAGCCAGGCCAGGACCACCGAGACCGAGAGCACGACGACCGCGGCGAGGAGCGTGGTCCGGGTGGCGTACGTCCAGCTCAGCCACGCCACGAGCAGCGGCCAGTGCCACAGGTAGAGCGGGAAGGAGATGTCCGCGACGAACCGCAGCGGCCTGACCGCGAGGAGCCGCTGCGGCCCCCAGGCAGCCGACGACCCGGAGCCGATCACGACCAGCAGCGCCCCGCCGACCGGCCACAGCGCCCACGGCCCGGGGAAGAGCGCGGCGCCGTCGAGCACGAACCCCGAGCTCGCGACGAGCAGCAGCCCGAGCCAGGCGACCATCGGTCGCACGGGCCCGGGCGGACGGAGACGGTCCAGCCCCTGCGCGACCAGCGCCCCCACCCCGAGCTCCCAGAAGCGCGCCCCGGTGTGGAAGTACGCCACCTGCTGGTCGGCCGCCCCGAGCCGCCATGCGAAGTGGAACGAGGCCAACGTCGCCACCGCCACCACGAGCGCCAGCGCCACCCGGAGCCGCGCCCGAGCCACCCACCAGACCCCCAGCACGACCGCCGGCCAGACCAGCAGGAACTGCCCCTGCACCGCCAGCGACCAGAAGTGCTGCAGCGGGCTCGCGCTCGGCCCGGCCGCACCGTAGGCGAGCTGGGACCGGATCATCTCCCAGTTCAGGACGTACGCCGCCGATGCGGCGATCTCCCGCAGCGTCGAGCCCCACACCGACCGCGGCATGACCGTCACCATCAGCACCGCCGTCCCGGCGAGCACGACCAGCGTAGGAGCCGAGAGCCGCAGGAACGTACGCCCGTAGTGGTCGGCCAGGCGCAGCTCGGAGGCCGCGACCCGGCGGACGAGCGATCGGGTCACCAGGAACCCGGTCAGTGCCAGGAAGACGTCGACGCCGCCGGAGACCCGGCCGTTGCCGAAGAGGTGGAACACGACCACGAGCGTCAGTGCCAGCCCCCGCAGCCCGTGGATCTCGGCGATCCGCTGGGTGCTGCTGGCGCCTGGCATCGGGTCAGGCTAGGTCCGGCCGGTGACGCCCGGGAGACGCCCAGATGAAGCCGAGTCGGCGCATCCTGACCAATAATCCTGCCGAGTCGGCTCGTTAGAACGAGCCGACTCGGCACGATTTTCGGTGAAGTTGCGCCGACTCGGCGGTCAGGAGCCGAGGACCTGCTCGAGGTGGGGGTTGCCGAAGGTGCGGGACGGGTCTAGCTTGTCGCGCAGCGCGACGAAGTCGCCGAACCGCGGATAGCGTTCGGCCAGGTCAGCGGCCGAGAGCGTGTGCATCTTGCCCCAGTGGGGGCGGCCGCCGGCCTCGGTGGCGATCCGCTCGAACGCGGCGAAATACTCCGAACGCCACGGCGAGGTGGGCGCGGTGTGGATGGCGATGTAGACGTTCTCGCGCTCGAACCCCGTCGACAGCGGGATGTCGTCGGCGCCCGCGACCCGGACCTCGACCGGGAAGGAGATGTTCCACGACGAAGCCTCGACCGCACGCTGCAGCTCGGCGAGGACCTCCATGCCGACGGCACGCGGGACGGCGTACTCGCTCTCCACGAACCGCACCTTCCGCTGCGAGGTGAAGACGCGGTAGGAGATGTCGGTGAACTCGCGTGGCGAGAGGGCGGAGGCGGCGAAGCGGGCCAGCGGCTTCACCAGGCCGGGGACCCGGAGACCGAGTCCGACGGTCGCTCCGAACGCGGTGTTGGAGAGGAGCTCGTCGTCGAACCAACCGCGGACCCGGCCCACCGGCGCCAACGGGGTCTCCGGCAGCGGCAGCCGGGTGTTGTGCTTGGTCAGGACGCGGGTCGTGTGCGGGAACCAGTAGAACTCGAAGTGGTCGGTGTCCGACGCGTGCTCCTCGAACCCAGCAATGACGTCGGCGAGCTCACCGTTGCCCTCGCGTGCGCGCAGCGCGAAGAGCGGCTCGGTCTGGAGCGTGACCTCGACGATGGTCCCGAGCGCGCCCAGTCCCACGCGGGCCAGGTCGAAGACCTCAGGGTTCTCCGACTCGGAGCACGTGATCACCGAGCCGTCGGCGAGGAGCAGCCGCAGGCCGCGTACCTGGGTCGCCAGGCCACCGAAGCGCGCCCCGGTGCCGTGGGTGCCGGTCGAGATCGCGCCCGAGATCGACTGTTCCTCGATGTCGCCGAGGTTGGTCATCGAGAGCCCGAGCGCCTCCAGCGCGCGGTTGAGGACCTTGAGGCGGGTGCCGCCCCGCACGGTCACGAGGCCGGTCGTCGAGTCGGCCCGGACGATCCCGGAGAGACGGTCCAGGCTGACCTGGACGTCGACGGGCGACCCGATCGCGGTGAACGAGTGCCCCGCGCCGATCGGCCTGACCTTCCGCCCGGCCTCGGCCGCAGCCACGACGACGGCCGAGAGCTCCGCCTCGTCGCGCGGCGCCACGACCTCGATCGACCTCGTCTGCTGATTCCCCGCCCAGTTCTGCCACTCGCTCACGCGGAAAGGTTGGCTGGTCGAAGGCGTACGGTCAACGCCTGCGCCGATATCCGGGAGCCGACTTTCGCCGCGCGACGGCACAGTTGGTTACCTGCCGTTGACGTGAGCGCCTCCCGGGGCATAAACACTTGGGTCGTGGTCACGACTTCCCACCATCTCTCCGCCCAGCAGCACGAACGGCTCGACCGGGCGACCGCTCGTCTCGACGGACCCGTCGGGGCGGTGGACCTCGCGGCGTTCGACGCCAACGCCGACGATCTCGTGCGCCGTGCCGCCGGCACCCCGATCCGGGTTGCCAGCAAGTCCGTACGCTGCCGGGCGCTGATCGACCGGGTGCTCGCCCGCGAGGGATACGAGGGGATCCTGGCTTTCACGCTGTTCGAGGCGTTGTGGCTGGCCGAGACGCACTACGACGTCGTGGTCGGCTACCCGACCGTCGACCGAGCCGCGCTCGCCGCTCTCGCGAAGGACGAGGAGAAGCTCGCCCGGGTCACCCTGATGATCGACAGCGCCGAGGGGTTGTCGCTGGTCAAGGCCGCGATCGGCACGCCGGCCGCCCCCGTACGCGTGGCCATCGACCTCGACGCCGCGCTGGTCATCGCGCGCCGCATCTGGCTCGGCGCCCGCCGCTCCCCGGTCCGCACCCCCGAGGATGCTGTCGCCCTCGCCCGGATCGTCGCCGAGGACCCGGACTTCCAGCTGGTCGGACTGATGGCCTACGAGGGCCAGGTCGCCGGCACCGTCGACCGGCCGCGCGGCGGCAACCCGCCCGCGGCCGTCATCAGGAGGATGAAGAAGGCCTCGATCGCCGAGATCACCGAGCGCCGCGGGAAGATCGTCGCCGCCGTACGTTCCCTGACCGACCTCGAGTTCGTCAACGGCGGTGGCACCGGCTCGATCGAGTCCACCCACGCCGACCCCTCGGTGACCGAGATCGCGGCCGGGTCCGGCCTCTACGGCCCGACCCTCTTCGACCGCTACGACGGCTTCACGCCCCACCCCGCTGCCTACTTCGGGCTGAGCGTCGTCCGCCGCCCCGCGCCCGGCATCGTCACCGTCGCCGGTGGTGGCTGGATCGCGTCGGGCCCGCCCGGACTCGACCGCGTCCCGAGCCCGACCTACCCCTTCGGACTGGAGTACGTCGGCACCGAAGGCGCCGGGGAGGTCCAGACGCCGCTGCGTGGGCATGCCGCCGACGAGCTCGCGATCGGTGACAAGGTCTGGTTCCGGCACGCGAAGGCGGGTGAGGTCTGCGAGCGGCTCGACACGCTCCAGCTGATCGAGGGCGACTCGATCATCACGGTCGCGCCGACCTATCGGGGCGAGGGCCAGACGTTCCTGTGACCTGCTGGGTCAGGCCGGTCAGGCCGGGTCGCCCAGCAGCATGACCCAGCTCTCGGTGAGCAGCTCGCACATGCGGTCGTGCTCGACACCCCAGAACCCGTCCGCCCAGCGCTGGAAGAGATAGTCGAGCTGGCCGACCGCCAGGGCGCCGCGCAGCCGCCGGCTGTCTGCGTCGAACCGGTCCGCCTTGTCCAGGCCCGTGCTGACGTCCTCGATCGTCTCGTCCGTCCAGGCGTCGACGATGCGGGTGAGATCGGGATCGACGGCCTGGGCGGCCCGGGCGATCGTGACGATCGGACGCACCTCCGGCCACCGGGCCACGGCCTGCCGGATCCAGGCACCGAGCTGTTCGCTGGTGCCGGCCGCCACCGCGTCGGCGAGGCCGCCGAGCGAGCTGCCCCGCGGGGAGCGGAGCTGGACCAGCTCGTCCTCGAGGCGCTCGGCGATCAGGGCCTTGATGACCTCGGACTTCGAGGGGAAGTAGGCATAGAACGTCACCCGAGTTGTGCCTGCCGCCGAGGCGATCTCGTCGATCGTCGTGGCCGCGTAGCCGCTCGCGACGAACCGATCCATCGCCGCGTCCAGCAGGAGCTGGCGAGTCATCGCCCTCTGAGCTGCGCGGTTGGCCATGGCGTCACGATAAGCGACACCGATACCTGCCCGGGGATTTCCACGGTTTCTCGAAAACTCGATGTCTCGCAGCTGGGCCGTCGGTAGGTTCTGTCTCGATGGACGATCATGTGACTTGGGCGGACAAGGGCTTCTGGGAACCGGGGGAGGCCGTCGGTCTCGACGCGTACGCAGCCTCCGGCCGTAACCTCTTCGACGGCTCGTTCACCTGGCCGGCGATGGTGCTCAAGAAGGGCGCGCTGGAGCACAACATCGCGACCCTCGCGGGCTTCGCGGAGGAGCACGGTCTGCTGTTCGCTCCGCACGGCAAGACCACGATGGCGCCCTCGCTCTACCAGCGGCAGCTGGACGCCGGCGCGTGGGCGATCACCGTCGCCTCGCCCAGCCAGGCCCTGGTCGCTCGCCATGCCGGCGTACGCCGGGTCATGGTCGCCAACGAGATCCTCGACCACAGCGCTCTGAGCTGGGTGGCCTCCGAGCGTGCGGCCGACCCCGAGTTCCTCCACCTGCACTGGGTCGACTCGGTCGAGGGTGTCGAAGCGGCGGCCGAGGCGTCGGCACTGGTCGGCGTCGAGGACCGGCCCATGGCCGTGCTGATCGATCTGGGTTTCCCGGGCGGGCGCACGGGCTGTCGCTCCGTTGAGGAGGCCGTCGACCTCGCGCGGCTGGTCGACGCCACGCCGGGCGTGCTCCTGGCGGGGGTGGCCGGCTACGAGGGCGGGCTGCACACGGCGGAGGCGGTCGGTGACTACTTCGACCGTCTCAAGGAGCTCGCCTCGACCCTTTTCACCAAGGGCCTGGTCGCCGGCGACGCCATCGTCTCCGCAGGTGGAAGCGCCTTCTTCGACGTCCTCGCCGAGCGCTGGTCCGCGGGCTGGCCGGACGGGATGACGCCTCGCCAGGTGCTGCGCAGCGGTGCGTACGTCTCCCACGACCACGGGCTCTACGCCGGCGAGACGCCCTACGGCCGCATCGAGGGCACCCTGGACCCAGCCATCGAGGTGTGGGCCCAGGTGATCTCAGCACCCGAGGAGGGGCTGGTCATCGTCGGCATGGGCAGGCGGGACGCGCCGTACGACCATGGCCTTCCGGTCGCGCTCGCGGTGCGGCGCAACGGCTTCGGTGGCGCGGAGCCGCTCGAGGGCACCGTCGAGAAGCTGGCCGACCAGCACGCCTTCCTGCGCACCGACGCCGGACTGCGGCCCGGCGACCTGGTCAGCTTCGGGATCTCGCACCCGTGCACGGCGTTCGACAAGTGGCGGCTGATCCCGGTCGTCGATCTCGACTACACCGTGACCGACCTGGTCCGGACCTACTTCTGAGGGTTCAGACGATGCCGGAGAGTCGCACCCGGACCTGATAGAACGCGCCGTGGTCGGTGGCCCGGCGGGCCGACGGGCCGGAGTAGACCCGATAGCGGTCGGGCCGCAGCGACGGGCTGAGGAAGGCCTGGTCGATCGGCGCCCGGCGGGCGGTGGCGCACTTCTCGTGCGTCGCGAGCGGGCTCGCCAGACCGGTCCCGGGCGAGGTCAGGTCGCACAGGATGTCGTTGCGCTGGTTGAAGTCACCGGCCACGACCATCGGCACCTCGGCGCGCGCGACCACGTCCTTGACGATCCGCGCGTTCACGTCGCGCCACTGCTTCTGTCGAGGAGCCGACGGGATGCTTGCCGGGAAGTGCACGGGGAGGACTCCCACCCGCTGGCCCGAGGAACGCTCCTCCAGCACCACCACAGGTGCGGTGACGCGGGCTCCGTGGCGGTAGTACATGGTGACCGTGTCCTTGCTGACCAGCCGGAACACCGAGCGGCGGTAGAAGACCGCGTCGTCGGTGGCGTCGGGCGTGGAGACGAGCGCGTACTCCCGGCCGTACGACTCGAAGGCCTCCCGCTGCGGCGCCTCCACCTCGGCGAGCACGCCGAAGTCGATGACCGTACGCCGCAGGTGGCCCACCACGATCCGCATCCGCGGCACGCCGTCGAGCCGTCCGGCGGCAGCACCCCCGGGCGCGGTGTGGTGGTCGGCCCAGGCGTTGAGCCACGCGAAGCGCTGGAAGCCGGGCTGCACCGGCGCCGCCTGGGCGACCTTGACGGTCGGGCCGGCGGAGGCGGTCGTCGGGACGAGGAAGCTCAGGGCGACGCCGAGGACGCCGCAGAGCGCGACCGCGGGCACGATCGCGCGCATCAGCTTGGCGCGATCCGGGCCCGAGGTGATCGGTGTGGGGGACACGCCTACCGACGGTATGAGTCCGCCGTGTGCGCCGAACCAAACGCTTTCGAATACTCGGAAACCTCGGGTGAACTCCGGCGACGGGTCAGGCCGGTGGCGCGATCTCGGTGGTCACCAGGTCGGCGAGGCGCTGCGCGGTGCTGAAGTCGGGGGTGAGGCGGTTCTTGGTGATCGCGAACGAGATCCCGGTGGCCGGGTCGGCGTAGGCATAGCTGCCTCCGCCGCCCGGCCAGCCGATGCGACCCGCCGGGTAGCCCAGAGCCAGCTGGGCGGGGGTGCCGAAGACCTGGTCGGTGCCCTCGAAGGCCACCGCCGACAGCTCCTCGAGCTGCTCCGGGGAGATGAGCCTGCCGTCCAGCATCGCGGCGTACGCGGTCGTGATCCCTCGTGCCGTGAAGGTGCCCACCGACGGGACCTCGGCCCGGAGGAACCGCGGATCGTTGCCCATCGACGCCCTGGGTCGTCGCTCCCAGGGCGCCAACACGCCATCCGGTTCCGCTGCTTCTGCTGGAGGTGGCTCGGCGTCCTCGAGCCGGGCGAGCCGGGCGAGGTCGCTCGGCGGGACGCCGAAGCGCAGTTCGCCGGTGACCTCCAGAGGAGCGGCGACCCAGTCCTCCAACAGCCGACCCATCGGCTTCCCGGTGATCCGGCGGGCGATCTCGCCTATCAGGAAGCCGAACGTGAACGAGTGGTAGCCCGTCCGGGTGCCTGGGGCCCACAGCGGCACCGCTTCGGCAAGCGCCGCGCAGACCCGCTTCCAGTCGGCCAGGTCGCCGGGGCCGAGCCCGCGGGGCATCGCGGGTACGCCGACCGTGTGGGTCAGGACATGGCGCAGCGTCGCGGACTCCTTGCCGTGCACCCCGAACTCCGGCCACACCTCCGCGACCGGCGTGTCGTAGCCGACCAGGCCGTTGCCGACCAGGAGATGGGCGACCAACGCCGCCATCCCCTTGCCGGTGGAGAAGCTGAAGAACAGCGTCTCCGCGGCGACCGGCCGCCCGGTCCCGCTGTCGGCGACGCCGGCCACGGCCTCCACGACCCGGCGGCCCCGGTGGTCGACGGCGACCTGCAGGCCGGTCTCGGCTCCGGTGGAGACGAGCTCGTCCAGGACGTACTGGACTCGGCGCTGGAGAGTCATCGCCGGCTTACAGGTCCATGAAGATCAGGGCGCCCGCGATGTCGGCGGTGCCGTAGTGGAGGTAGTCGTCGACGGTGTCCTCCGGGACGCCCTTCTGTGCGGTCACGAAGCCGACGACGACCGCCTTGGCGGAGTCCTTGGCGACCCACTTCCCGATCACGTCGTCCGCGACGAGGCTGCCGGTGGGCAGGTCGATGTCGGTCTCCTCGACCGACTCCGCGGCCGCCGTCGCCTCCGCCTCGCTGTCGAAGACGTAGATCACCCGGAGCATCCGCAGCTTGCCGCCCTCGGCGGCGTGGATCCCCATCGCGGCGTAGCGGCAGCCCTTCTTCTCCAGGGCCGCCGACGCGATCGGCCCGCAGTCCGGATAGTCCTGGGCGGCCACGTACGTCGCGTTCATGCTCACGTCACCGAGCTTGAAGTTCCAGTCGCCCTCGAAGAGCTCCGCGGCCAGCCCGCCGGGCGCGGGCGCCGCGGACGACGGGTCCGGCGAGGTGGTCGGTGTCGCGGTCACCGTCACCGGGCCCGGCCTGGTGGTCGGGTCCTCGTCGCCCTGGAGGACGACGATCGCCGCAGTGATGATCACGCCGATCACCAGCACCCCCGCGATCGCCGCGAGCCCGATCACGATCGGCCACGGGTTGTGCGGCTTCTCCGGCGGTGGTGGCGCTCCCGGGGCGAACGAATTTTCGTTCGCCTGCCAGCCGGCCTGGGCCCCGAGGTCCGGGGCAGGAGGCATCGCGCCGTATCCGTCCGGTTGCGACGGAGGCGGCGGTGGTGGTGTCGGTGTCGTCATCGGTCCCCTTGCCGAAGTGAAGATCCCGTTGGAGAAGCGTTCCCGCGGGGTTCCACAATTCTCGCGTACGTCCCCACCACCGCTGCTACTTTGCCGCGAGGCGCCGACGGCTGGGCGCCATCTCGACTCCCTGCATCAAGGATCCCCCATGCACTTTCGCCCCGTCATGCCCGCCGTCGACGAAATGAGTCAGTAGATGGAGACCAAGTGGAAGGTTCTCATCGTCCTCGGCACCGTCGCGGCGATCTGGGTGATCCTCGAGCTGCTCGGGTTGATGGCCGACGTGATCTTCGGGCGTTTCCTGCAGAGCTATCCGGTGGCCCTGGCCATCGTCGCGCTGGCGGTCGGCTACCTGCTCGGCCGGGACAGCAACCGGTAGGTCCGAAAGTAGTTCGGGACGGTCCGGCCCATCTACCCACGGGTAATGGGCCGAAACGTCCCGGACTAACTCGTTCACGCGGTCACGGCGCGACCGGGTAGTGGCTGGAGATCGCGATCCGGTTCCAGGCGTTGATCGCGATCGCGACCCAGGTGAGCGCGGCGATCTGCTTGTCGTCGAGGATGCTCCCGACGTCGACCTTGGGGGCGGCGGCGGTGTGCAGGTCGCCGATGCGGGTGATCTGCTCGGCGATGGTGAGGGCGGCCTGCTCCTCGGGGGTGAAGTACTGCGACTCCCACCAGGCGGCGACGACGGCGAGGCGGTCGCTCGTCTCGCCGTTCTTGAGGGCGTCCTGGGTGTGCATCCGCAGGCAGAAGGCGCAGCCGTTGATCTGGGAGGCGCGGAGCTTGACGAGGTCGACGGCGAGCCGGTCGACGCCGGCGACGGTGATGGCCTCCTCGACCGCCTCCTCGACGGCCAGCTGGGCCTTGTACGCGGCGGGGAAGAGCTTGGTGACGTTGACGTTCGCGAGCATCGGGGTCCTTCGGGTCTGGCCCGCTACCGCGCGGGCACTCACCGGATTGACGAGGTGGCCGAGATGAATGTGAGGTCGCCACCTCACATTCGCGCTGTCTGCCTCGTCACAGTGAGCGAGCGCGAGAGAAAGGTGCCACGATGCCTGACATGGACGACCTGGGCGAGGTGAAGGTCGAGCGCCGTCGCCTGATCGCGCTCGCCTACCGGCTCCTCGGCACGGTCGAGGAGGCCGAGGACGCCGTCCAGGAGACCTACCTGCGGTGGTACCGCCTCTCCGACGACGAACGGGCCGCGATCGACAACCCCGCCGGCTGGCTGAGCCGCGTCACCAGCCGGGTCTGCCTCGACGTGCTCAAGTCGGCCCGCGCCCGCCGGGAGAGGTACGTCGGCCCGTGGCTGCCCGAGCCGGTCCGCCCGGGTTTCCTGGGGTCGCCCGAGGATCCCGCCGATCGGGCGACCCTCGACGACACGGTGAGCACCGCCCTGCTGGTGGTGCTCGACGCGATGACCCCGGCCGAGCGGGTCGCGTTCGTGCTCCACGACATCTTCGCCGTCCCGTTCGGTGACATCGCCGCGGTGGTCGGTCGCTCGCCGGCCGCGGTGCGGCAGCTCGCCGCGTCGGCGCGACGCCGGGTCGCCGAGCAGCGCGCCGACGTCGCCCCGCTGCCCGAGCACGACGACGTCGTCCGCGCCTTCGTCTCGGCAACCGCGGGTGGCGATCTCGGCCGGCTGGTGACGCTGCTGGACCCGTCGGTCGTCCTCCGGTCCGACGGTGGCGGCCGGGTCAGCGCGGCCCGCAACCCGGTCAGCGGACCGGAGCGGGTCGGCCGGTTCCTGCTCGGCGTACTCGGGAAGCACCCGACCTGGACGATCAGCACCGAGCCCACCGCCGACGGCCTCGGGTTCACGCTCGTCGAGGACGGTGCTCACCGCGGGGTCGCCAACCTGCGGGTCGTCGACGGCCGGGTCACCGATGTCTGGATCGTGCTCAACCCGGAGAAGCTCGGCGCCTGGCGCTGACCTCGGACCGGGCTCAGACCAGAGACGCGTCCGCGGACTCGAGCGGGATCGGCCGGAACATCTCGGGCTCGTCCTCCGGCCACAGCGCGGTCGTGGAGTAGAGCCAGTCGATCATCGAGTAGTCGCCGGTCTCCCGTGCCCGCAGGAGCGCGTTGCGCTGCTCGCGGGGACGCCCGTCGAGGTGCCAGAGCACACCCCACGCGCGCGAGGTCTCCACGACGCGGCGGCAGTGCTCGGGGCGTACGGCCTGGTAGGCGGCGAGGGCACGGTCCCAGTCGAGCGAGCCGTCCTCGGCACGGAGGCGCCGGACGTGCTCGCCGAGCACCCAGCCGTCCTCGATGGCCATGATGGCGCCCTGGGCGATGTACTGCAGCGGGGGGTGCGCCGAGTCGCCCAGCAGAGCGACGCGGCCGTGGACCCACTGGTCGATCGGGTCGCGGTCGTACATCCGCCACCACTTGTCGCGCCACATGTGCGCCAGGCCGTCCTGGATGAACGGGGTGGTGGCGGCGAAGGCGGCGTCGAGCTCGTCGGGCGTGCCCCAGTCCTCCTCGCCCGCGAGCGCCTTGGGCGACTCGAAGACGGCGACCTGGTTGAGCAGCTCACCGCCGCGCAGGCCGTAGTGGACGAAGTGGCAGTCCGGGCCGATGTGCACGACGACCTCGGCGAGGTCGACCTCGGCCCCGCGCCCGGAGTCAGTCGGCATGGTGCCGCGATAGGCGACGTACGCCGAGGAGACCGGCTGGTCGCCGGCGAACTTGTAGCGGGCCGGGGAGTGCAGGCCGTCGGCCGCGATCACGAACGGCGCGGTCTGGGTCGAGCCGTCCTCGAGGTGGACGGTCGCCTCGTCCGAGCCGGCCGTGTAGTCGACGATCTTGGCGTTCGTGACGAGCTCGACGCCCGCGTGCGAGGCCGCCCGCAGGAACATCGCATGCAGGTCGGAGCGGTGGATCACCAGGTAGGGGTAGCCGTAACGCTCCTCCATGTCGCGCAGGTCGAGCCGGGTCAGCTCCTCGCCGGAGACCGCGTCGCGCATCACCATCGCGTCGGGGACGACACCGAGCGACCTGGCCTCCTCCAGCAGCCCGTAGTCGTCGAGGATGCGCGTGCAGTTGGGCGCGAGCTGGATGCCCGCCCCCACCTCGCCGAAGGCGGATGCCTGCTCCAGCACCCGGACCCGCAGGCCCTGACGGGCCAGGGAGTACGCCGCGGAGAGCCCGCCGATGCCACCCCCGACCACGATCACGTCGGTCGCCTCGGCCGATGAGCGCGTCACAGCCATGGTCCCAGCTCCGGTGCGTCGACGAGGCCGTGCGGCCGCCCGGCGAGCCAGGCGGCGACCTCAGGCAGCGAGCCCGTGACGCCGCGCAGGTCGTCGTCGGAGAGGCCCCGCTTCGTACGGATCTCGCCGGCGAGGGCGAGCAGGAAGTCGTCGGGCAGGTCCGCGAAGGTGATCCCGACCCCGAGGTCGACGGCGTGGACGAAGACCTCGCGGGCGCGCATCCACGGGACGTCGCTCGCCTGGCGGGTGACCAGCTGCGCGGTGATCACCTCGTGCTCCCACTGCTCGGGGGTGAGCCGGTCGATGGTCGCCTCGAGCTCGGCGACGCCGCGGAGATACCAGGCGCGCAGCTCGTCGGCCGGACGGGTCGCGGCCGCCTCGATGTCGGCGTTGCGCTGCTCAGGGGAGGCGTACATCCGCTTCTCGACGCCGGTCTCGGCCCAGGAGAGGAGGTTGCCGAGGGCGTCGGCGTTGGCGGCGACGTGGCCGACCAGGTGCTTGCGGGTCCATCCCGGCAGCTGCGAGTCGGCGTCGAAGTCGGCGACGGAGAGGCCGTCGATGCCGCCGGTCAGCAGCGCGGTGCCTTCGGTGACCCAGCGGCGGGCGTCGTCGAACGTACGCGTCGGGGTGGTGCCGATCAGGACGGACATCGCGATCAGCCCTTCACGATCGTGTTGGTGAGGGTGCCGATGCCCTCGACAGTGATCTCGACGGTCTCGCCGCCCCACAGGAACTCCTGCGGCGAGCGGGCGTGCCCGACCCCGCCGTTGGTGCCGGTGAGGATCAGGTCGCCGGGGCGCAGAGTGGTGATCGTGGAGACGTAGCGCACCAGCGCGACCGGGTCGAAGAGCAGGTCGGACGTGTTCGCGCTCTGCTTCTCGACGCCGTCGACGGTCAGCCGCGTGGCCAGCTCCGGGCGTACGCCGCCGGGCAGCTCGTCCGGGGTGACGACGTAGGGGCCGACGGGTGTGGTGGCCTCCCACATCTTGCCCTGCAGCCACTCGCGGGTGCGGAACTGCCAGTCGCGGACCGAATAGTCGTTGGCGGCGGTGAAGCCGGCGATCGCGGCGACGGCCTGCTCCTCGTCCGCATGGCGCACGGTGGAGCCGATGACGATGGTCAGCTCGCACTCCCAGTCGAGCTGCTCGGTCTCGGCCGGCTTGGTCACCGGGTCGTTCGCGCCGGTCAGCGTGTCGGCGAACTTCGCGAACAGCACCGGGTATTCGGGCAGGTCACGGCCCATCTCCTCGATGTGGCTGCGGTAGTTGAGTCCGACGCAGACGACCTTGCTGGGGTTCGGCACCACGGGCGCGAAGTCCGCGCCCTCGACCGGGTAGTTCACCGATCCCAGAGGCAGGTCGGGCGAGCCGGCGGCCAGGTACGCGCCCACGTCGGGGTGGCCGAGGTCGACAAGCCGGTCGCCGTCGAGTCGAACCCCGCGGGTGCCGTCTGCGGTGCGGATGGTGGCGAGCTTGGGCATCAGGAGTCCTTCTGGGTTCGGTGGAGGCGGAGCGCCTCGAAGACGGGCGCGTCGGAGAAGCGGAAGAGGTCGAGTGCGCCGGAGTCCGAGTCTGTCGTGCCCGCCTCGGATCTGGCCGAGAACGGCTCCCACGAGGGAACCACGAACAGGTCGCCGCGAGCCACGGTCCAGGACTTCGTACCCACGGTGACGACGCCGGAGCCGTCGAAGACCTGGTAGACGCTGGACCCGGTCTCGCGCAGCGGCGCGGTCTCGGCGCCGGTGGCGATGCGGTGGAACTCGGCGCGCATCGTCGGCAGTACGTCCCCGCCGGTGGCCGGGTTGGTGTAGCGGACCGCCGCGTGGCCGGGCTCGACGGTGCCGCCGTAGCCCTCCTTCTCGAGCGCGAGCTGGTCGGCGAGCGCCCGGTCGGTGAACTCCCACTTGTACGAGAGCAGCGGGCTGCCGGGGGCGGTGTGCGTGACCGCGACGGGGGAGAGGCCCGGGTGGCCCCACAGCCGCTCGGAGCGGGACAGGTCGGGCGTGACCCGCTCTGCCGAGGAGATCTCGTCGCGGCCGAACTCGAAGAACTGGGCCTCGGTGGCGTACTGGAACGGGATGTCCAGACCGTCGATCCAGGCCATCGGCTCGGAGGTCGCGTTGTGGTGGGCGTGCATGTTCCAGCCAGCCTGGGGCAGGAAGTCGCCACGGTTCATCGGGACCGCATCTCCGCCGACGACCGTCCACACGCCCGAGCCCTCGACGACGAAGCGGAAGGCGTGCTGGGTGTGGCGGTGCTCGGGAGCGTCCTCGCCGGGCATGAGGTACTGGATCGCCGCCCATAGCGTCGGCGTCGCGAACGGGCGGCCGCCCAGGGAAGGGTTGGCGAGCGCGATCGCGCGGCGCTCGCCGCCGCGGCCGACGGGCACGATCTCGCCGGCCCGCCCGGCCAGGCGTAGGAGGTTCTCCCACTTCCACAGGTGGGGGACGGCGCGGCTGCGCGGGTGGGCAGGCATCAGGTCGCCGATCTCGGTCCACAGCGGGACCAGGAGCTCCTGCTCGAAGCCGCGATAGAGGGCTTCGAGCGCGGGCGAGACGGTGGGCTGGTCCTCGGCCTCGACGGCCTTCAGCCTCACCGGCGAGGCGGAGGTGGTGGGCGCGGGCGTGGTGTTCATGGTCACAGCGTGCTGGTTCCAGGCGTAACAGAACAAATAATTCTGCTCTAAAGAACACTGGGCTCGGTCAATCTCCTGCGGAGCCGAGCGATAGGTGCCAGGTTTGGTGTGATCAGGAAGAGGTGGGATGGACAAGCCGCTGAAGACACGGCCCCCGTACGCGATCACCAGCGTCGACCACGCACTCAAGCTGGCGGCGATCCTTCAGCTCGAAGGCCGCTTGACCGTCTCGGAGGCAGCGGCTCGGCTCGACGTGGCCCGCTCCACCGCCCACCGGCTGCTGGCGATGCTGGTCTACCGCGACTTCGCGGTCCAGGACGAGGACAAGGTCTACCGGGCCGGACCGGTGCTGGAGCTGGCCGCCCACTCCCGCTCGACAGCATCCCGGCTCCGCCAGGTCGCCCTGCCACATCTGCAGCGCCTGGTCGACCTGCTGGGCGAGTCCGCCAACGTCGCCGTGCGCACCGGCGACACCTGCCGCTTCATCGCCTCGGTCGAGTCGCCCCAGTCGCTCAAGGTCGGCTCCCGCGAGGGCATGGTCTTCCCCGCCCACCGCACCACCGCGGGTCTCCTGCTCCTGGCCCAGATCTCCGGGGACGAGCTCGCCTCGATCTACTCCCGGGAGAGGTACGCCGACCACCTGGCCGACCGCCCGGACATCGAGGCGCTGCGTACCGAGCTCGAGCGCGTACGCCGCAACGGCTTCGCCTTCAACGACGGCCGCTCCGAGCGTGGCGTGGTCGCGGTCGGAGTCCCCGTCCGTGGTTCCGGGGGCGACGTCGTCGCCGGGATGTCGATCTCCATGCCCAGCGTCCGCTACGACAAGGAGTCCCTGCCGAGCGTCGTCGCCACCCTGATGTCCGGCGCAGCGGCTCTGGAGCGTGACCTGAGCCAGGGGTGATCTCGGTCAAGTTGGTGCCGGTTGCGTCGGTTCGCGAGTTAATCTGGGCCCAATGAGCGACACCCCGCCCTCCAGCGACACCCGAGGAACGAAACCGGCCCGCATCGACTGGCTCGCGACCGCCGCGGGTGCCCTCGCTGCCGTCACCTCCGCCGTGCTGCTCTCCACGCTCGGTGCCGTCGGCACCCTCGTCGGGGCGGCGCTCGGCAGTGTCGCGGCGACGGTTGGCGCCAACCTCTACTCCCAGTGGCTCGCGAAGGGCCACGAGAAGGTGGTCAGCGTCCACGCGCTGGCCCGGTGGCGGTCTGCCGGGCTCGCCGGCGCGCGGGCCGGCTCGGAGCCCGTGTCCGAGCAGGCTTCGGACTCCACGGCGGACGCCGCGTCAGAGGTTGCTGAGGGCGACGACGCTGAGCCGATGCCGTCGTGGCGGGAGCGCTTGAAGGCTCTGCCCTGGAAGCGGATCGCCCTGCTCTCGCTGGCGATGTTCGTGGTCGTGATCGCCGCGATCACGATCTTCGAGCTGCTGGCCGGGCGCAGCGTCAGCGCGATCGTGGGCGATGGGGACAGCAGCACGACGATCTCCCGGGTGACCGGTGGCGGTTCCGACAAGCGCGACGAGAAGCAGGGTGAGGATCCGTCGCCGGGCGCCACCGCGACTCCCGAGGAGTCCGCGAGCACCGAGCCCTCGGAGTCGGCCGAGCCGTCCGAGACGTCCGAGCCGTCCGAGACGGCCACGACGGAGACGCCGAGCGCCGAGCCGTCGGCCTCGGCGAGCACCGAGCCGTCGGCACAGCCGAACGAGGGCGGCGTCTCGGCGGAGCCTTCGCCCACGGCCGAAGCCTCGCCCTGAGCAGGAGATCAGGCGACTCCGTGAGCCGGGCTCACATCCGGAAGAGGATCTCCGCGCCGAGATCGGTGTTGCCGTAGGACGTGTATTCCTTGCCCTGGGCCTCGGTGATGCCGTCGGTGGCCGTGACCATGGTGTACACGACGTACTTCCCGTAGTCCTTCACCTTGAACCAGCCCTGGGTGTAGTCGGGCAGGGAGGCTTCCGCGGGCGGGATCACGTGCCGCGGCTCGATCTTCTTGGCGGCCTCGCCGGCGGCCTCGACGGTGCTGAAGTCGTAGATGAAGTGCGTCATCCGCAGGTTGCCCCGCTGAGCCTTGTAGGAGACCCGCACGGCGTAGTCGCAGCCGAGGGTGCGGATCGCCGGCTTGAGCGTCGCCTTGCAGCCGGAGTAGTCCTTGCCGCTCAGGTAGCGGGCCTTCAGGGTGACATCACCGTAGGTGAACTCCCAGGGACGAGGGACGTCGGCCTTGGCGAGGTGTTCGGGGCCGATGGTCGAACGCGAGGTGGTGGCGCCGTCGCCGGGGTCGGCCGGGGAGCTGGTCCCGGGCCAGTCGGGCTTGCCGCTGGACTCACCGCTGACGTCGGAGCTTCCGCCACCCTCGCTGGCCGACCCGCTCGGTGTCCTGTCTGCCGAGGCCGTGTCGCTCGCGGTCGGTGCTCCGGCGGTCGTGGCCGCGTCGTCGCCGCGGGTGAACAGGGCGTAGACGACCACCCCGCACACGACCACGAGCGCAAGGGAGACGGCGATCGTCAGGACCTGGCGCAGCGGCCCGCCCTGGCCGGCGCGCTCCTTGCGGGCGTTGAACGCCGGTCGGTTGCCGCCCATCTCCTCGGAGAGCCCGATCAGGCGCTCGTTGTAGTCGAAAGGGGCAGGCTGCTTCTGCGGCTCCTCGTCAGGCGCGCCCGAACCGGGGGAGCCTGGGGGCGGCGGATACGGCATGGGGTTTGTCTACCATCTATCAACGGTCGCCACGCCGAAGGCTTGGAAGACGGACGAAATCCCGCCGATTCCCCGCTCGGGCAGCGAGATGAACACGGATACCCACCGTACGCGGCCCGGGACCCGAGCACCTACAAGTTGGCAATGCTTACCCAATCCTCTGCTGCCGGCGCGGCGCCGAAAACCCTGCGGAATCGCGTGTTGCTGCATTGCAAGGATTCGATGAACGAGTCTTTGCAATGCAGATTCTTGGGGAATCGAATGTGGTGCGCCCCAAAGGAAAGAACACGAAACTCAGTTACCTGCCCCCGGTAAACAGCGAAACCCGTGGTTTCGGGGGCGGAAGCCCGCAACACGTGGGCCTTTCCCCCAGGAGGAGACGTATGAGGTTCGAACGCACCACCTTCCGTCCCCGCACGATCGCCGCGCTCGCCGCGGGTGTGGGTCTCGCGGCCTCCGCCGCCGTCGCCGTCCCGGCAGCTGCCGCGGACGCCGAGTTCAGCAAGGCCGAGGTCGCGTCGGTCAAGTCGGCCGTCGCCGAGTCCGCCCCGGTCGGCTCGTCGTGGTACACCGACCCGGCCACCAACAAGGTCGTCGTCACCGTCGACTCGACCGTCTCCAAGGCGGAGATCGCCGAGGTCAAGGAGGCCGCGGCCGAGAAGACCAGCCAGGGCGACCAGGCGGTCACGGTCAAGCACACCAAGGGCGAGTTCACCCCGCTCATCGGTGCCGGTGACGCCATCTACGGGGGCGGCTACCGCTGCTCGCTCGGCTTCAACGTCAAGGTCGGCGGAGCCGACTACTTCCTGACCGCCGGCCACTGCACCAACGACGTCTCGACCTGGTACGCCAACTCGTCCCAGAGCACGCTGCTCGGCTCGACCGCGGGCTCGAGCTTCCCGGGCAACGACTACGGCATCGTCCGCTACAACTCGACCATCTCGAAGTCGGGCGGCTTCACCGCGGGCACTGCTCGGGTCGGCCAGAGCGTCACCCGCGACGGCTCGACCACCGGCGTGCACACCGGCACGGTGACGGCGGTCAACGCCAGCGTCCGCTACGCCGAGGGAACCGTCAGCGGCCTGATCCAGACCAACGTGTGCGCCGAGCCCGGTGACTCCGGCGGCGCGCTCTACTCCGGTTCGACCGCGCTGGGTCTGACCTCCGGCGGCAGCGGTAACTGCAGCAGCGGTGGAACGACCTTCTTCCAGCCGGTGACCGAGGCGCTCAGCGTGTACGGCGCCACCATCTACTGATCAATCACAGGTACGCCGCGGGGCGAGGTGGTTTGCGCCACTTTGCTCCGCGGCGTACGAATTTTGATCGAACTGCGAAAGTTTTTTGCCGACGACTGGCCGTTGGGGTGTCGACAACGACATACTCACAGTGACGTGTTCGGGCACATCGCGGTGGTCGTGCACGTGGCGCGCGCTACCGGGGCGGGCGCTTGGTCGTCCCAGGAGGAACGCATGAGGTTCACCAGGTCACGCAGTCGTCTGCTCGCGGCAGCGGTCGGTCTAGGGCTGGCGGCTACGGCCATGGCCACGCCCGCGGTCGCCGAGCCCGCGGAGACCGGGGTGGGCGCCAAGAGGCTGGCGGCCGCCTACGCCGCCGTCGACGACGCGGTCAACAGGTCCGCGCTGTCCGGCATCGCCTGGTACACCGACGAGACCACCGGCAAGGTGGTCGTGACCGCGGACTCCACCGTCCCCGGGTCCGCACTGAGCAGGCTGACCGAGACCGTCGGCGCCGCTGCCGACGCGATCACCATCAAGCGCGCCAAGGGCGAGTTCAAGCCGTTCCTCGGCGCCGGCGACGCGATCTACGGGTCGGGCTTCCGGTGCTCGGTCGGGTTCAACGTACGCAGCGGCGGCACCTACTACTTCCTCACCGCCGGCCACTGCGCCGAAGAGGTGGGCACGTGGTACACCAACTCCGGCCGGACCACCCGGATCGGGCCGACGGTGAAGTCGAGCTTCCCGGGCAACGACTACGCGCTGGTGCGTTACGACAACACCTCGCTCACCCATCGGGGCGGCTACTCCGTCGGTGATGCCCGCGTCGGCCAGCGGGTCACTCGCGACGGTTCGTCCACCGGCGTGCACTCCGGCCGGGTCGAGGCGCTCGACGTCTCGGTCCGCTACCGCGACTCCGGCACCGTCCGCGGCATGATCCAGACCGACATCTGTGCCGAGTCGGGCGACTCCGGAGGCCCCCTCTACGCCGGCTCGACCGCACTCGGGATCACCTCGGGCGGCTCCGGCGACTGCGACTCGGGCGGCACCACCTTCTTCCAGCCCGTCCGCGAGGCCGTCAACGCCTACGACGTACGTCTCTACTGACTGTCGCCACGCTGGTCGAGCCCGGGTCGCCGGGCCCGACCAGCGGTGGTGAACTCAGACCGCGACCGGGATCAGTGCTGCGTCGGCGGAGACCTTGATGAGCCGGGCGTACGCATCGAAGAGCCGCTGCTCGGAGAGGCGCTGCCGGTTGCGGAAGATGCGCTCGAAGTGCTCCTCGCGCTGGGCGAAGGCGGCCTTCCAGGACTCGGCCATCTCGGCCGGGTCGAAGCTCGCGACCAGGCGGATGTCACCGACCATCGCCGGAGCGTCGCCGACCGGCGTGGTCACCGGGACCGCGCCGCAGGCCATCCCCTCGAGCAGGCACAGCGGGGCGGCCTCGCCGAACGCCGAGGTGAGCGTGATCAGGTCGGCGGCGTTGTAGAGCGGCGCCATCTGGCTCTGGATCCCGAGGGCGTGGAGGTTGGTCTCCAGTGCCGACCACGCGCCGAGCTCCTCGGCGATGAGCTGGGCGAAGGCCGGGTTGTCCGCGGTCATCCCGGCGCCGCACATGACGAGGTGGGCGTCTGGGTGCTCCTGGACGAACCGGCGCGCGGCCCGGACGAAGAGCGGGATGTTCTTCATCTCGTCGAAGCGGGCGGCGATCATCACGACCGGTTCCTCGCCGCTCACACCGAGCTCGGCGCGCTTGCTCGCCCGCAGCTCGGCATCGGTGCGGAACTTGTGGAGGTCCACACCGTTGGGGAAGACCGGAAGTCGTTCGAGGGGGATCCCGGTCGCGTCGTGGTAGGCCCGCTGGGTCGACTCCGCGCAGCACACGGCCGCGGTCAGCAGCCCGGCGCGGTCGAGGTCGATGAGCTCCTGCACGCCGGCCCCCTGGTGCTCGGGGTCGGAGCGGTGCAGCGCGGTGATCAGCGGGGTGCCCGAGGTGCCGACCCTGCCCAGCACCGTGAGCGGCTGCTCCTTGAGGGAGAGCACGACGTCGGCCTTCGCCACCGACTGGGCCACGCGCCTGAGCTGGCTGGTGGTGATCGGGCCTGTCGGCGTACGTCTCAGTGCCCGCACCGGCACGCCGGCCGAGGTCAGGCGGCGGTAGGAGTTGTCGGAGGAGATCCGCTGGGCGGTGAACTCGCGCTGTACCCGGTCGCTGAGGCTCAGCACGCTGTGTCGCTGAGGCGTGGTGGCGTCGAGCGCGCGGACGACTGCGGTGTGCAGGATCCGGGCTCCACCGGCGAAGAAACCTTCGTACAGGGAGAGGACGGAAGGGCCGTCCTCGAGATACGTCACGGTGGACATGTCGACCTCACTTTTTCCGCAGGAGGCATCGCCCGAGCGGTGATGGTGGTGGGGCTACGGCAGAGATATGCGGCTTCGTCCGGACGCTAACGCGTCCGTGGGCGCATCCCAAGGCGTCATCGGCTCGGGGCGAAGGATTTCACTTGATCGTCATCTTCACGCGCGCATCGTAGGGAGCGACGGAGGATTTCTCGAAACCGGCGGAGATCCGGACTCGATTTACGTTATCCGATGTGGCGTACGTCACGCTACGCGTTGACCGACATTGCTCGGTGAACGATTGGAGCGGGTCTCGGACGTGCTGCCGAATAGGGCCGCGAGGCTGGCCGGATCCCGCTACCTTCGGGCGTATGACGACCGAGGTGACGACGTACCGCTATGTCCGTTTCGCTCTGTGCTGTCTGCTCGCGGGACTCGCGATCTCCGTGGGTGCCGAGACGATCGCGAGCGGGGAGTGGCAGACCTCCATCTCGTCCTACTACTACACCCCGGCGGGCCCGGTCTTCACCGCGGTGCTGTGCGCGCTGGGCGTGTGTCTGGTGGTGCTGCGGGGCTATACCGACGCGGAGGACACCGCCCTCAACCTCGCCGGGCTCTCGGCGCCGATGGTCGGCTTCGTGCCGACGCCCGAGATCGGGCAGCAGATCGACAAGGCCGCCATCGTCAACAACGCCTGGAGCTATCTGGCGGTGATGGCGATCGGCTGGGTGGTCGTGCTGATCTTCGGGCTGCGCAAGCGCGCCGCCGCCGGGACCTGGCCCTCGCGCTGGGGTGCCGTCGGGCTGGTCTCCGTCGCGGGGGCATGGGCCGTCGGGGTGGGCTGGCTGCTGATCGACCAGGAGAGCTTCGCGACGAAGGCGCACGGGCTGGCCGCGATCTTCACCTTCACGCCGTTCGCGCTGGCGGTCGTGCTCAACACCGACTGGGGCGTGCGGAAGATCGCCCAGGAGGCCGACAAGGCGCGTACGCGGCTGGACAAGACCTACTGGGCGCTGGTCGTGGCGATGGTGGTGCTGCTGGTGGCCGGCATCGTGCTCGGCCTGACCGGCTGGACGTACTGGCTGCTGGCGACCGAGATCTCGCTGCTGGTCTGCTTCACGATCTTCTGGGTCATCCAGAGCTTCGACCTGATGGACCCGAGGCGCGACGCGCTCACGACGCGGCCGGACGCTGCGCTGGAATGACGGGGCTCACCGGAAGTCGATGAGCAGGTCGTCGTCGCCGTTCTCGGGGTCGGTGATGACGCGAGGGAGGCGTACGGCGGTGTCGGTGCGCTTGGCCAGCGGCACCTTCGGCTCCGGCTCCTCGTCGGTCTCGACGACCTCGTGCCGCCCGGTGGTCGAGCCTGTCGAGACCAGATGCGCGTGCGGGAGCACCTGCGCGCGCCAGGCGTGGCAGTTGTAGGGCAGCTGCATGCCATCCATGCCGCGGCCGTAGCCGTCGTAGAAGGCCAGCACCTCGCGCCGCTTCTGCTCCTGGGCCTCCGGCTCGAGGGTGGCGACGTTGGAGCGCGACTGGACCAGGTCCTGGATCGAGTGGCGGTCGACGACCTGCCAGTGCCGGAAGGCCTGGGCCTCGACCGCGGAGAAGAGCCCGGAGTCGTCGAGGATCGAGGTCGGGTCGAAGCCGCCCTCCTCCGTACGCCCGGTCTGCTTGCCGATCAGCTTGCCCAGCTTGCGCACCCAGGGGATCCGCTCGTCACGCTCGTTCTGGACCACGGCGAGGCGTCCGTCGGTCCGCAGGACGCGGCCGATCTCCGCCAGCGCCTTCGCGTGGTCGAACCAGTGGAACGCCTGGCCGACCACGACCACGTCGTAGAGGCTGTCGCCGATCGGGATCTGCTCGGCGGTGCCGCTGGTGGCGCGTACGTCCGGGAGCTTCTCGGAGAGGATGTCGAGCATCGCGTCGTCCGGGTCGGTCGCGAAGACGTCGTGGCCGAGGCCGACCAGCACCTCGGTGAGCTTGCCGGTGCCGGCCCCGAGCTCGAGGACCGAGCACGGCTCCTCGCCGACCAGCCACTTCACCGCATCCACCGGGTAGGACGGGCGCCCGCGGTCATAGCTGTCCGCCACGCCGCCGAAGGAGCGTGCCGGATCGGGGTTGGCTGGGTCCGTCATCTCGGTCAGGGTAACGCGCGCTTAAGGTTGACGCGTGAAGGACGATCCGCTTGCCCGGTTGGTGTCGCTCGAAGGTGTGGCCTCGGGCTTCGCCGCAGCTCGTGACGGTATCGACGTGATGCTGCGTGACCGGGGACTGCGGCGTACGTCTCCGGAGACCACCGCCGAGTCGCTGCTGCGCGGTGCGCACGCCTCTGCCGTGCTGGAGGGTTCCGGGTCGACGCTGGGTGACGTGCGGGCCTCGGGTGGGGACGCGATTGCGCAGGATGCGGTGCGGCTCTCGACCGAGCTGCTCTCGCTGGTGCCGGTGGTGAAGCACGCGCCGTTGCAGGCGTTCGCGCGTCTGCACGCGCTGGCGGCCGGGGCCGCGCTGGAGGCTGAGGAGCTGGGCCGTCCGCGCTCGGCCGACTCGGCCGAGCGGTTGCGTCGTCTCTCCGATCTGCTGCTCGCCCCGACGTCCGCGCCGGCGCTGGTCGTCGCGGCGTTCGTGCACGCCGATCTGGCTTCCTCTGCGCCGTTTGCGTCGCACAACGGCTTGGTCGCGCGTGCCGCAGAGCGGCTCATCCTGGTCGCGCGCGGCGTGGACGAGAAGTCGCTGGTCGTGCCGGAGGCCGGCCATCTGGCCCTGCGGGCCGCCTACGAGTCGAACCTGCGCGGCTTCCGCGAGGGTGGTCAGGCGGGGGCGCACTCGTGGCTGCTCTACGCAGCCGAGGCGTTCGCCGCCGGAGCCGAAGCCTCACCGCTGCGCCTGGACGCGGCCGAGTAGGAGACACAAAGCAGGTGGCACCCGGTGGGTTGTGAGCACCGGGTGCCACCGCTGACACGAGTGTTTCTGGTTACCAAGCGTGCAAGGTCTGGTCACTGCGTCGGGATTTCTCCCCGGCTACAGCACCCCATCAGATGGGTGGATCGCCGCGTGGGTGCCTGTCACTCGTGTTCGTCTTGTTACACCTCTGTTTCTACGCTGATCAGCGGTCAGATTCAAGGCTGGAAATTCTGCAGGATGAGGAGGATGATGCCGCTTCTGCAGAACTCGGAATTCGGGGCGCGTCAGGCGCCGAGGCGGCGGCGCTTCGTGCCCGCCCAGATGACCCCGCCGGCGATCGCGACGGCGCCCCCGACGGCCAGCGCGGCCAGGGTCGGCGTGGACGGGGTCAGCACCCGGCTGCGCAGCGCGACCGGCTTGTTGAAGACCAGGATGTCCCAGCCGCGCTCCTTGGCGGCCTTGCGGAGGTCCTTGTCGGGATTGACCGCGAACGCGTGACCGACCTCCTCCAGCATGGGGAGGTCGGTGACGGAGTCGGAATAGGCGTACGACTGCTCGAGGTCGTAGCCGAAGCGCTCGGCCAGCTGCTGCACCGCGCGGGCCTTCTCCTCGCGGTAGGCGTAGAGCGCGATCTCGCCGGTGTAGCGGCCGCCCTCGATCTCCATCTGGGTGGCGACCACGTGGTCGGCGCCGAGCATCGCGCCGATCGGCTCGACCAGCTCGGTGCCGGAGGCGGAGACGATGATGACATCGTGGCCCTGGGCGTGGTGCTGCTCGATGAGCTGCACGGCCTCTTCGTAGACGAGCGGGTCGACCACGTTGTGGAGGGTGTCGGCGACGATCTCCTTGACGGTCGCGACGTCCCATCCGGTGACCATCTCGGAGAGAGCCTTGCGCATCTTCTCCATCTGATCGTGGTCGGCACCGCCGACGACGTAGACGAACTGCGTGTAGGCCGAGCGGATCATGGCCGCACGGGTGATCAGGCCGCCGGCCTGGAAGTGCTTGGAGAACGCAAGCGTGCTCGACCTCGCGATGATCGTCTTGTCGAGGTCGAAGAACGCAGCGATGCGTGTCATGGGCACATCGTAGACGGCCGCTGGGCGGGCCGATCACCATCCACAGGGCGGGTTCGGTCCGGGGTTCTCCACAGGCGGTGGATTTTCGGGTGGAAAGGTCGGTGTCCCGGCGGATCCTGCTGCCATGGAACCTCTCGTCATCACCTCGGACTCGTTGCTGGCCGCCGAGGCGGCTCGTCTGGCCGCCGCCTCCGGCGTCACCGTCGAGGAGTGCACCGACGCCGTCGGCGCCCTGCGCCGCTGGCAGCGACCACCCCTGATCCTCGTCGGCGCCGACCTCGTGGCGGAGGTGGCATCGATGCGTCCACCTCGAAGAGACGGGGTGTACGTCGTGGGGTGGGGCTCGACCGGCGAGCCCCTGCTCCGAGCCGCGCTGGAGGTCGGCGCCGAGACGATCCTCGAGCTCCCGTCGGCCGAGACCGTGGTCGCCGGCCTCCTCGCCGACGTCAGCGACGGTGAGAGCGGCGACGGCATGGTCGTCGGCGTGCTGGCCGGATCGGGCGGAGCCGGTGCGACGACGTACGCCGCGGCCCTGGCCAGCCTCGGAGCCGACCGTGGGTCGACGCTGCTGATCGACGCCGACCGGCTCGGTCCCGGAGCCGGTCGGGTGCTCGGCCTCGACGAGATCCCCGGTGTGACCTGGGGCGATCTCGGGCAGACCGCCGGGCGGCTGGGGGCGCGGGCGCTGCGGGAGGCGGTGCCGCATGTCGGGTCGCTGGGACTGCTGGGATGGCCGGGCGGCGAGGTGGTGCCACCGAAGCCGGAGGTGGTGCGCGAGGTGCTCGCTGCCGCTCGTCGCGGCCACGACCTGGTCGTGGTCGACCTGCCACGTGAGTCCGACGCCGGGACCGAGGCGCTGCTGACCGGATGCGACATCGTGCTCGTCGTGGTGCGGGCGAACGTCACCGGCACCGCGTCCGCCGCCCGCCTGGTCGCCCGTCTTCCCGAGCGGGATCGGGTGCGGGTCGTCGTCCGTGGTCGCGCGGCCGAACCGGAGGCGGTCGGGCGTGCGCTCGGGCTCCCGGTGATCGCGTCGATGTCCGACCAGCGCGGGCTCTCGGAGGCCATCGACCTGGGTCTGGGGCCGATCCGTTCGAAGCGGGCGCCGCTGGCCCGTGCCGCCGCCGAGGTGCTGATGCGTTGTCGGGTCCGCGTGGGGGTGATGGCCGCATGATCGGCGCTGTCGACATCGCGCCCCAGGTCGTGGACCTCGTCCGCGACCACCTGGCGCGTACGCCGGGAGAGCTCACCCCGCACCGGGTCCAGGAGGCACTCCGTGCGGAGGGGCGGATCGTCGGTGACGCGACCGTGCTGGCCGTCTTCGAGATGCTGCGCCGCGACGTGGTCGGTGCGGGGCCGTTGGAGCCGCTGCTGCGGTTGCCGGGGGTGACCGACGTCCTCGTCAACGGACCCGATCAGGTCTTCATCGACCGCGGATCCGGCCTGGAGCCCGCGCCGGTCGCGTTTCCCGACGACGACGCGGTTCGACGGCTGGCGCAGCGGTTGGCTGCCGGGGCGGGCCGTCGCCTGGACGACGCCTCGCCCTATGTCGATCTGAGGCTGGGCGACGGCAGCCGGTTCCATGCGGTGCTCGCGCCGCTGGCGCGACCGGGCACGGTGATCTCGCTGCGGGTGCCTTCGGCGCGCGCGTTCACCCTCGCTGAGCTGGAGTCTTCGGGGATGGTCGTTCCCTACGTGGCCGATCTGTTGCGGCGCCTGGTGCTGGCTCGGTCCGCCTTTCTCGTCTCCGGAGGCACTGGCACCGGGAAGACCACCTTGCTGGCGTCGCTGTTGTCCTTGGTGCCGTCGGAGGAGCGGCTGGTGCTGGTGGAGGACGCCTCCGAGCTGCGTCCGGACCATCCGCACGTGGTCGGCCTCGAGGCGCGCCCGGCCAACATCGAGGCCGCCGGAGCCGTCGAGCTCCATACGCTGGTCCGCCAGGCCCTGAGGATGCGGCCGGACCGGCTGGTCGTGGGGGAGGTGCGCGGCGCCGAGGTCGTCGACCTCCTCGCCGCGTTGAACACCGGCCACGAGGGAGGCTGCGGCACGCTGCACGCCAACTCCGCCGCCGACGTGCCGGCGCGCGTGGAGGCGCTGGCGCTCGCCGCCGGCCTCGGCAGGGAGGCGGCGCACAGCCAGTTCGCCTCCGGGGTGGACGTCGTCGTGCACCTGCGCCGACGTGACGGCCGCCGGGTGCTGACCGAGATCGCGGTCCCCTGTCGCGGAGCCGATGGGCTGGTCCGGATGGAGACGGCCTGCTCGGTCGACGCCGGCGGTGACGTTCTCGCCGGGCCGGCCTCGGACCGGCTCGAGGGGCTGTTGGGAGTGGAACGGTGAGCGGGCTCGGCCTCGGGCTGGTCGCCTGCCTGTTCGGCGTCACCGCGGCGCTGCTGGTCCGTCCGCGGGCTGTGCTCGGATCAGGTCCGGTGCCGGTGTGGCGGGTGCCGCGGTGGTCGTTCCTCCTGGTCGCTCTGATCCCCATCGTCTTCCCGGGCAGGGCGGTCGTCGCGGCTGTCCTGCTCGGGATCGCCACCTTCGGCGGGGTCGCGCTGTGGCGGCGCCGCTGCGAACGGATCGAGGCAGGGCGTACGGCTGACCGTGTGGTCGAGGCCTGCGAGCAGATGGCCGCCGAGCTCGCCGCCGGGCACCCGCCTGGTCCGGCGCTGACGCAGCTCGCCACGGAGTGGCCGGTGATCGAGCCGGTCGCGGAGGCACAGCGGATGGGCTCCGACGTCCCAGCCGCCTGGCGGCAGGTCGCCGAGGTTCCCGGGGCGGGAGCGCTCCGTGTGGTCGCCGCGGCCTGGCAGATCGCCCACCAGACCGGGAGCGGTCTCGCGGACGCTCTGGACCGGGTGGCTCTCGATCTGCGGGCGGCGGCCGCCACTCAACGCGTGGTCGACGGCGAGCTCGGGTCGGCCCGATCCACCGCCCGCCTGATCGCAGGCCTGCCGGTGGCTGCCCTGGCGATGGGCAGCGGGGTCGGCGGCGACCCACTGGCGTTCCTCTTCGGGTCGCCGGTGGGGCTGGCCTGCCTCGGTCTCGGACTGCTCCTCGGCTGGTTGGGGCTGTGGTGGATCGAGGGCATCGCGCGTGGGGTGGAGGCGAGATGAGCATCTGGGGCATCTGGCTCGCGGCGATCGCGCTCGGGGCGGCAGCAGCGTTGCTGCCGCCCCCGGCCGCGACCCTTCCCGGCCCGGTCTCGGTCATTGCGGATCGGGGTGATCCTGGTGGCTGGATGATGCGCTGGCGCGCGCTGCTGGCTCTGCTCGCGGCCGGTGCGGTCTACTCCTTCGTCGGGGGCACGGCGGGTGCCGTGCTCGCCGCGCCCGCGGGCGTCGTCTGCTGGCTGGTCATCGGCCGGGTCGAGCCCGCCGAGGTCCGACGTGAGCGGGAGGCTGCGAAGGCCGAGCTGCCGGCCTTGGTTCGCCTGCTCTCCGCCGCTCTCTCCTCCGGCGCGGCGCCTGCCGAGGCGCTGGTGGCGGTCGCGGCAGCGCTGCCCGGGCCGGCGGCCGCCCGACTCATGCCGGCAGCCTCTCGGCTTCGCCTGGGAGCCGATCCGGAGAAGACGTGGCGCACCCTGGTCGACGATCCAGCGCTGGCACCGTTGGGTCGGGCGTTGGCGCGCGCTCAGGCGACCGGTGCCCCGGTCGCCACAACGGTCGAGCGCCTTGCCGACGACCTGACCAGAAATGCGCGTGCCGAGGTCGAGGACCGCGCCCGCGCGGTGGGCGTCAAGGCCGCCGTCCCACTCGGCATCTGCCTCCTCCCCGCGTTCCTGCTGTTGGGTGTCGTCCCGGTCGTCGGCGGCCTTCTCACCAACCTCGGCATCTGACCCCGCCCGTCGAGGCGTCAGCCCGGTCGGTCGAGGCGTCAGCACCGTCGGCCGAGACGTCAGCACCGTCGGCCGAGTTGGCAGATCGGTGCCCACTCGACCGACGTACGTGACGTCTCGGCGGGGGTGTTCGCCCTGGTCAACGGGCCGTTTGCCATCCACAGGGCGGGTTCGGGATCGGGTTGTCCACAGCCGGCGATATGGCGGTCGCGAATGTCGGTGGAGCAGTCCATCGTCGTCCTTGAACGGCCGTACCGACGGCCATCGACCAGAGAGGACCAACCATGGCCAAGGCACATCTTCAGAAGGACGAGAAGGGGATCACGACGGCCGAATACGCCGTCGGCACGGCAGCCGGTGCGGGGCTCGCCGGGCTGCTCTACAAGCTGCTCACCGGTGGCTTCGGCAACGACCTGCTCAACAGGCTGTTCCAGCACGTCCTCAGCCTGCTGGGGATCTGACCGATGGTCGAGCCCAGATCTGCCGATCGCCGCCTGCTGCGCGCCACCACACGGGCGCGCTGGCGGCGTTGCCGCCGCTCAACAGACGCCCGGTATGCCATCGCGGACGGCGCCTTGCCATCACACCCGTCTGGTGACGCTCGCGACGTCGGCCATCGGCAGATCTGGGCTCGCGGGCAGCGGGACGAGCGGGGCGCGGCCACCGCGGAGCTGGTGATGGTGATCCCGCTCCTGGTGGCCGTGACCATCGGGCTGGTGTGGTTGCTGTCGGTAGGAGCGGCGCAGATCCAGGTGGTCGACGCGGCCCGGGAGACAGCCAGGGCCGTCGCCCGAGGGGACGACAGCGGCTCTGCTGCTGCCCGCGGACGTCGGGTCGGGCCTGCGGGCACGCAGGTGAGGGTCAGTGCCGAGGAGGTCGTGGCCTCGGCTCGAGCCCGGGTGACCGGGCCCGGTGGAATCTTCAGTTGGATGCCGGGTGTGACCGTGCGCGGCGAGGCGGTCGCCGCGACCGAGGCCACCCAGGGGGAGCAGTGAGCACGCGCCGGTCCGGCAAGGACGAACGCGGATCGGCAGCACCGTTCGCGGTCGGCGCCATCGGGCTGCTGCTCCTCCTCGGTGCGGCGCTGGGTGTGGTGGGCGCGGTCTTCGTCGCCCACCGCACCGCGCAGTCGGCGGCCGATCTGGCGGCGTTGGCGGGGGCCGACGCGCTCCAGGTCTCCGAGGACGCGTGTGCGGCGGCGAGGACGATCAGCGACCGCAACGGCGCCACGGTGGAGTCGTGCGAGATCGCCGGGGAGGACGTCACCGTCACCGTGCGGGTCGAGGGACCGCGCTGGCTCGGTCAACCGGGGGACCCAGTCGCCGAGGCGAGGGCCGGCCCGACGGGATCACGGTCGGACTAGGCGTCCTCGGACTTGGGCAACGGCTTTGTCTCCGGCGTGGTCTCCGGCTCGGGCTCAGGCTTGGTCTCGGACTTGGCCTCGGCTTCCTGCAGCGTCTTGGCCATGCTCCGCATCTGGCGCTTGTCCTTCATGTACTTCATCTGGTGCTTGCCGCCCCACTTGGTGAGCGAGAGGCCGAAGAGGAGAAGGACGCCGGCGACGAGACCGATCACGAAGACCGTGGTCGAGCCGACCGGGAGGCCGAGCAGCGTGGCGGTCGGGTCGTCGAGATCACCGTTACCGGTGGTGAAGATACCCAGCACGATGAGGACTGCGGCAACGACGATCAGCACAAGGCCCAGGATCAGCATCTCCCCAGGGTAGGGCTATTCGTGCAGCAGCAGCCGCAACAACACGATCGCGCCTTGCTTGTCGAGAGGATTGTTCTGGTTGCCGCACTTGGGCGACTGCACACAGGACGGGCAGCCGTCGTCGCACTCGCACGCCTCGATGGTCTCCAGCGTGGCGCCGAGCCACTCCCGGGCGGCACGGAACCCTCGCTCGGAGAATCCGGCCCCGCCGGGATGTCCGTCATAGACGAAGACGGTGAGCATGCCGGTGTCCGGGTGCGACGCGGTGCTGACGCCACCGATGTCCCAGCGATCACAGGTCGCGATCAGCGGTAGCAGCCCGATCGAGCAGTGCTCGGCAGCGTGGGCGGATCCCGGGATGTCCGCCTGCGCCAGCCCGGCCGCCTCGAGGGCCGAGGCGGGCACGGTCCACCAGACGGCGGAGGTGCGCAGCGTACGTTCGGGAAGATCGAGGAGCTCCTCACCCAGCACCTCGCCGCTCGGCTGGCGCCGCCGCAGGAAGGAGACGACCTGGTGGGTGACGTCGACGTCGCCGTACGCCAGGCGGCACTCGCCCCAGGCGACCTGCTCCCGCTCGGCGACGATCGAGATCTCGGTGATCTCCCGGGCGAAGGTGGAGTAGCCGGGGTCGTCGCGGGAGATGACCGCGACGTTCTCCTCCAGGTCGAGCTCGTGCACGAGATAGGTCTCGCCGCGGTGGACGTAGACGGCTCCGGCATGCGCGCTCGCGTGCGAGCTGGCCGCGTCGACCGTGCCGACGACCCGGCCGGTCTCGGCCTCGATCAGCTGCACCTGGGACCCGCCCGAGGAGCGGATGTCAGCGAGGTCGGCCGCGCGGCGGCGGTCGGTCCAGAACCAGCCTCGTGGCCGCTTGCGGAGCAACCCCGAGGCCACCAGGTTGTCCAGGATCTCCCGGGCGCCCGGCCCGAAGAGCGGCAGGTCCGGCTCGGTCAGCGGCAGCTCCTGCGCCGCGGCGCACAGGTGGGGGCCGACGATGTACGGGTTCGCGGGGTCGAAGACGGTGGCTTCGACCGGCTGGCCGAGCAGCGCATCGGGATGGGTGACGAGGTAGGTGTCCAGCGGGTCGTCGCGCGCGACCAGGATGCCGAGCGCGTCGCCCGCGCCCCGCCCGGCCCGGCCGATCTGCTGCCAGAAGGCCGAGCGCCGACCGGGGTAGCCGGCCAGCACGACCGCGTCCAGGCCGCTGATGTCGATGCCGAGCTCGAGCGCGTTCGTCGCCGCAAGCCCCAGCAGCTCGCCCGACCGCAGTGACGCCTCGATCGCCCGGCGCTCCTCGGGCAGGTAGCCACCCCGGTAGGACGCCACCCGCCCCGGCAGCGAGGGATCGACCTCGGCCAGCTCGCCGGCCGCGGTCAGCGCGACCTGCTCGGCGCCGACCCGGGAGCGTACGAAGGCCAGGGTGCGTACGTCCGAGGAGACCAGGTCGGCGAGGAGGTCGGCGGTCTCGGCGGAGGCCGCGCGGCGCACGGGAGCGCCGTTCTCACCGGCGTGCGTCGTCAGCGGTGGCTGCCACAGGGCGATCGAGAGCTCCCCGCGCGGTGACGCGTCGGCGGTCACCGGAAGCACCGGAAGGCCGATGAGCCGCTCGCCCGCGATCGACGGCTCGGCGACGGTTGCCGAGGCGAGGATGAACGTCGGCGAGGAGCCGTAGAGCGCACAGATACGCCGTAGCCGCCGCAGCACGTGCGATACGTGCGCCCCGAAGACCCCTCGGTAGTGGTGGCACTCGTCGATGACGACGTAGCGCAGCGAGCGGAAGTACGCCGTCCAGCGCTGATGACCGGGAAGCAGCGATCGATGCAGCATGTCGGGGTTGGTCAGGATGTACTCGCCGAAGTCGCGTGCCCAGTCCCGCTGCTCCCGGGTGCTGTCACCGTCGTGGGTCACCGCGCGCACATCGACGTCGAGCTCGCGCAGCCCGGTCAGCTGATCCTGGGCGAGCGCCTTGGTGGGTGCGAGGTAGAGAACGCCCGCGCCGCGCTCACCACGTGGGCCACGTCCATCTCGGATCGCGGTCAGTGCGGGAAGTTGATAGGCCAGCGACTTGCCGGAGGCGGTGCCGGTCGAGACGATCACATGAGTGCCGTCATGGGCAGCCTCGGCCGCTACCGCCTGATGCTGCCAAGGACGCTCGATCCCGCGAGCGGCGAACGCAGCGACCACATCGGCCGAGGCCCATGTCGGCCAGTCGGCGAAGACGGCCTCTCGCGGCGGGACCTGCTCGAGGTGGGCGAGCCGGTCCTCGCGGCCCGGGACGGCAGCCAGCCGGCGTACGAGATCACCGGTCGCCGTCGTCAACACCCTGATGATTCTCCCAGAATCCTGGTGGCCGCCACGCTCGAGGCCCCGCATCGTGGCCATGACGTTGCGAGTTTCTTACGCGCATCCTGGTGAGCCGTGGTTACATTACGATCGACTCCGGCTATCGGACACCAGGCATGCCGACCGGAGCTGGTTGTCTCACGTTCCTTGGCAGGAGAACTTCGAAGTGGATCTGACGCTTGCGACTCGCGAGCTCGACTCGGCCACCATCGTGGCCGTGGGCGGCGAGATCGACGTCTATACCGCGCCGAAGCTGAGGGACAAGATCACCGAGCTCGTCGCCCGGGGTCACTACGACATCGTGGTCGACCTCGAAGCCGTGGAGTTCCTCGACTCGACCGGCCTCGGCGTCCTGGTGGGTGGCCTGAAGAAGGTGCGCCAGCACAACGGCATGCTCCGCCTGGTCTGCACGCAGGAGCGGCTGCTCAAGATCTTCCGGATCACCGGTCTCGCCAAGGTCTTCGACATCCACGCCAGCGCCGAGGGCGCGGCAGCAGGCTGACTCGCCCAGGCCATAGGCTCCAGGTGTGAGTGACCTCCCGCACCGGCTCCGTGACGCCCTCCAGCAGGCCGACTTCTCCTACGACTCCGTCGCCGAGCTGCTCGGCCCGATCGCCCACGGCGCGCTGAGTCGCAACGAGACGCTGCCGGGCCGGCGGCGCACTCATGGAGGCTCGCCGCTGGAGACGCTCATCCGGCTTTTCCTGCTGCAGACGACCGTGCCCTTGGACCACGCCGAGGCAGCCCTCCCCGGGCTCGTCGACCGGCTCGCCGTCGAAGGGATCCTGGAGCAGTCGGTCGGAGAGGTCGCGGCCCGCCTCGACGTACGTCCGTACGCCACCGATGACACCGCCCTCTGGGTCGTCTCCGACCTCACCCCGGGGCTCGACGGTGGCCCGCAGCGCGTCGGCCCCGAGCACGTGCTCGGGATCAGCCCCGCCTCGACCTCCCTGGCGCAGCTGACCATCCGCGACCAGGTCGGCACCGCCCTCGATCTCGGCACCGGCTGCGGCGTCCAGGCCCTCCACCTCGCCACCCACAGCGACCGGGTGGTCGCGACCGACGTCAATCAGCGAGCCCTGTGGATCACCACGTTCAACGCCGCCCTCAACGACGTGGCGGACCGGATCGACGTACGCAACGGGTCGTTCTTCGAGCCCGTCGCCGGTGAGCGCTTCGACCTGATCGCCACCAACCCGCCGTTCGTGATCAGCCCGGCAACCGGCGAGCGCCTCGTCTACCGCGACTCCGGGCTCCCCGGCGACCAAGTGGTCGAGGACATCGTCAAGGCTGCCCCCGGCATGCTCACCGAGGGCGGCTGGTGTCAGATCCTGGGCAACTGGATCATCTCCGAGGACCAGCCCTGGGACGACCGCCTCGAGGGATGGCTCGCGGACGAGGTCGACGCGTTCGTGGTCCAGCGTGAGGTGCTCGACCCCGCGGCGTACGTCGAGCTGTGGCTCAAGGACTCCGGCCACCACGGCGCCCAGGACTACCTGACCCGCTACGACACCTGGCTGTCCTGGTTCGAGGAGCACAAGATCGAGGGGGTCGGGTTCGGCTGGATCAATCTTCACCGCACGGGCGCAGGTAACCCGAAGCGCGAGCTCCTCGAGTGGCCCTACGACGTCGAGCAGCCGATCGCCCCGGCGCTCGCGGCGTGGGGCAAGGCAGCCCGCGTCGAGGTCACCGAAGACTCCACGCTGGTGCTCGTCGAGGACGTCCAGCAGGAGACCCTTGGCCAGCCCGGCGCCGAGGACCCCAGCACGGTCATCCTGCGCCAGCAGCGTGGCCTGCGCCGCGCGCGCCAGGCGGACACGATCGAGGCAGCTTTCGCGGGTGCGTGCGACGGTGACCTGACCGTCGGTCAGATCCTCGACGCGCTCGCGCAGATCCTCGACCGCGACCCCGCGGTCGTGCGCAGCAGCTACCTGCCGATCGCCCAGGAGCTGGTCAGCGAGGGCTTCCTCCGTCCCGCGCCAGGCACGCCTGGTCCCGCAGCCTGATCAGGCGTCTGCGCACGCTCGAGACCAGCAGGTCCGGGTAGCCCAGCGGTTCGAGGTCGGGAAGGTCGCGCATGCCCCATGGCCGCTGTGTCTGCCACGGCCAGAAGCCACGGAGCGCGGCCGCCAGCTGCTTGCCGTAGGCCGAGGGCATCTTCTTGATGCCCAGCCGCTCCTTGAGCTCGGTCGCGGTGACGAGGCCGCCCGGCCCGGCGAGCCCGTTGGCGCCCAGGACCGTCCAGACGATCCCGGCGGCGACCTGAGCCGGCTGGGTGGGCCGGTCGACGACCAGCGGGTCGATCTCCCACAGCCGCAGCAGCGCCCGCCGCAATGCGTTGCCCACCTCTCCGACCGGGAAGTCGGCCGCGACCTCGTCGAGCAGCGCGGCGACCGTCTCCAGCTGCGTACGTCCCGCCGCATCCTCCACGACCGGCAGGTCCAGGCCGTCCTCGGTCAGCGGCGCGGCCTCCAGCGCGGTGACCGCCTCGTGGCCGCCGCACAGCGCGGCCAGCCAGTCCAGGGCCACCTCGTGGTCGGGTCGTGGCGGCGTATCCGGCTCCGACCAACGGGGCCGGGTGAGCTCGGCCTCCAGGCGCTCCAGGATCACGTTGGTCCGGGTGAGCAGCTGGGCGCACTCGGAGCAGACGAGATGCTCCGGGGGCGTGGCCAGGCCTTCCATGTAGTCGATGTATTCGGCGTCGATCATCAGCAGAGACCTCTCGGGTTGTGATGGGTCTCGCCGTCCTCGAAAGCCACCTTAGGGACGAGCACCGACAGTTTTCGGACAGGTCCGGATGAGACACCGATTTCACGCTCTCGACGCAGAGCGTGCTAGGTATTGTCTCCGCGGCGCCCAAGGCAACACGCCATGTTGTCCGAGAGCTCAGTGCCGCATGAACCGCGGTGACTGGACCCATGCCGGCTGTAGACACGCGTTAACGTGTATCGCCAGAGCTTGTCAGTGGTGCCAGGCTCTGCTGCAGTGAGATAAGGACGTCAGTGGCACACAAGTTGGTGATCGTCGAGTCCCCGGCGAAGGCTCAGAAGATCGGCGGATACCTCGGACAGGGGTATGTCGTCGAGGCATCCGTCGGGCACATCCGCGACCTTCCGCAGAGCGCGGCAGACACCCCCGCCAAGATCAAGGACAAGCCGTGGGGACGCTTCGGCGTCGATGTCGACAACGGCTTCACCCCTTACTACGTCGTGCCCAGCGACAAGAAGAAGCAGATCACCAAGCTCAAGTCGCTCCTCAAGGACGCCGACGAGCTCTACCTCGCCACCGATGAGGACCGCGAGGGTGAGGCGATCGCCTGGCACCTTCTCGACGAGCTGAAGCCGAAGAAGGGCATCCCGGTCAAGCGGATGGTCTTCCACGAGATCACCAAGGCCGCGATCCTGGCCGCCGCCGAGAACCCGCGTGAGCTCGACATGGACCTCGTCGAGGCCCAGGAGTCGCGCCGCATCCTCGACCGTCTCTACGGCTACGAGATCTCCCCGGTGCTGTGGAAGAAGGTCATGCCCCGGTTGAGCGCCGGGCGCGTGCAGTCCGTCGCGACAAGGCTCGTCGTCGACCGCGAGCGAGAGCGGATCGCCTTCCGGACCGCCTCCTACTGGGACCTGGCCGGCACCTTCGACGCCGGCTCCGACCACGACCCGCGGATGTTCCCTGCCAAGATCACCTCCGTCGACGGCAACCGCGTCGCCCGCGGCACCGACTTCGGTCCCGACGGCCTGCTGAAGAGCGACAAGGTCGTCCACCTCGACCGCACCCGCGCCGAGTCCCTCGTCGCCGGCCTCGAGGGCCAGACCTACGAGGTCCGCTCGGTCGAGTCCAAGCCCTACAAGCGCAGCCCGTACGCCCCCTTCCGCACCACCACGATGCAGCAGGAGGCCAGTCGCAAGCTCGGGATGAGCGCGTCGACCACGATGTCGGTCGCCCAGCGTCTCTACGAGAACGGCTTCATCACCTACATGCGTACCGACTCCACGACCCTGAGCGGAGACGCCGTCAGCGCGGCCCGCGCTCAGGTCCGGGAGCTCTACGGTGCCGAGTACCTGCCCGATGCCCCCCGGACGTACGCCTCCAAGGTCAAGAACGCCCAGGAGGCCCACGAGGCGATCCGCCCCGCCGGTGACTCGTTCCGCACCCCGGCGCAGACCGGTCTGACCGGCGACCAGTTCCGTCTCTACGAGCTCATCTGGATGCGCACCGTCGCCTCCCAGATGAAAGACGCCGTCGGCAACTCGGTCGCGATCCGCCTCGGCGCCACGGCGGCCACGGGCGAGGACGTGATCTTCTCCGCGACCGGGCGCGTGATCACCTTCCACGGCTTCCTGAAGGCGTACGTCGAGGGCACCGACTCCGCCGACCAGACCTCCGACGACCAGCAGACGAGGCTCCCGAACCTCACCGAGGGCGAGCGGGTGAACGCCGCGAGCCTCACCGCGGACGGCCACGAGACCAAGCCGCCTGCTCGTTACACCGAGGCCACGCTGGTCCGTGAGCTCGAAGAGCGCGAGATCGGCCGTCCGTCGACCTACGCGAGCATCATCCAGACCATCATCAACCGCGGCTACGTCTTCAAGAAGGGCACCGCGCTGGTCCCCGCCTGGGTCGCGTTCTCGGTGGTCAGGCTGCTGGAGGAGCACTTCCCGCGCCAGATCGACTACCGGTTCACGGCGAGCATGGAGGAGACCCTCGACGAGATCGCCAACGGCCGCAAGGACATGACCACCGAGCTCGGGGAGTTCTACTTCGGCTCCGAGCGGGTCAAGGGCATCAAGCCGCTGGTCGACGGTCTCGGCGACATCGACGCTCGTGAGCTGGCGACCTTCCCGGTCGGCGACCAGGAGTCCGGGGTCAACCTCCGCGTCGGTCGCTACGGCCCCTACATCGAGGGCCCCGGTGACGACGGCACCCCGTTCGCGGTGCGTGCCAACGTCCCCGACGACCTGCCGCCTGACGAGCTCACCCTGGAGAAGGCGAAGGAGCTCTTCGCCAACCCGGCCGGCGAGGAGCTGAACCTCGGCGTCCACCCCGACACCGGGCTCACGGTCGTCGCCAAGAGCGGCCGCTTCGGTCCCTATGTCACCGAGCAGCTCCCCGAAGACGCGAAGAAGGGCGCCAAGCCCCGCACCGCGAGCCTGTTCAAGTCGATGTCGTTGCAGACGATCTCGCTCGAGGACGCGGTCAAGCTGCTGACTCTGCCCCGGGTCGTCGGCACCGGCGCCGACGGCGAGGAGATCACCGCCCAGAACGGCCGCTACGGGCCCTACCTGAAGAAGGGCACCGACTCCCGCACGCTGGGCTCCGAGGACCAGCTGCTCACGATCACCCTCGAAGAGGCCGAGCAGATCTACGCCCAGCCGAAGCAGCGCGGCCGGGCCGCCGCCAAGCCGCCGCTCAAGGAGCTCGGTCCCGACCCGGTCTCCGGGCAGCCGATGGTCGTCAAGGACGGTCGCTTCGGTCCCTACGTCACCGACGGTGAATACAACGCCACCCTCCGGGCGGCCGACGACCTGGAGACCCTGACCGCCGAGCGCGCCGCCGAGCTGCTCGCCGACAAGCGCGCCAAGGGCCCGGCGAAGAAGACCACCAAGCGGACGACGAAGAAGACCGCGAAGAAGTCCACGGCGAAGAAGTCGACCGCCAAGAAGACGACGAAGAAGGCCGCGGCGAAGAAGTCCTGACCGGGTTGTGAAGCTGAGCGTGGCCTATAGGTCACTCTCAGCTTCACAACCGGCGGCGGCGCAGCCGTGCAGGTGGCAGAACCCCGCCATGGTGGGGTTCTGCCGCTTTCCAGGTCGGAACGGTCGCGCAAATTCCTGCCATGGCGGGGAAATGCTCCACTCCCGCTTCCGCCCGCGCAACGGTGGACGGCACTTTCCCGCCATGACGGGAATTTGTCAGCCGAGGGCTCCCCGCAGCTCTCGCGCGAGCCGGTCGCGCTCACCCGCGGGCAGCCACCGGGTCTCGTCGTCGGTGAGGTAGCCGAACACGTTCGGCCCCTTCAGACGAGCCGGCTGATCGGCCATCCGCGGCACCAGGTGGACGTGCAGATGCTCGAAGCCCTCGGCTTCGGAGAACTGCATGACGTACGTCTTCACACACCCGGTCACGTCCCGCAGCGCCGCCGCCAGCGACCCGAGCAGCGTCCCGAGCTCGGCGTGCGCCTCGACGGGCAGCTCGTCGAGCGCGGTGACATGCGGGATCGGCGCGATCACCAGCCAGCCGGCGAGGGTCGAGTTGAAGGCGTGGCCGACCCGCCAGTGCTGCGTGCGGACGATCGACTCGCGTGGAGGCAAGGACGGGAGAGCGCTGTTGTGGCAGTTGAAGCAGTTCATCGCACGACCCACTCGTCAGCCGAGCGACCCGACGACCTCGTCGTAGTCCAGCCGGTCGGCCGCGATGTAGAACAGCCGCGCTCCGGGTGCGACGGGCAGGTCCCACGAAGGGCTGACCTGGATGCCGTCGTCGGCACGGACGGCGAGCAGAGTCGCACCGTGGGATCGTCCGAGCGCGCCCTGCCAGTCGCCCACGCTCACCGTCGTTGCCGAAGCAGGCACGGTGAGCGAGTAGGTGCCCTTGCCGCCGGCGGTGGCAAGCTCCTGGTAGACCTCCGCGATACCGGGGTCGCTGAGCTCCTCGGCGATCAGCTGGGTGTTGTGCCACTGGACGCAGTGGACGGTGGTGTCGACGCGGAAGATGGTGCGCTGCACCCGCAGGTCGCGCAGCGCGACGATGCTGTGCACGGACGGGGCGGCCGCGTTGGCCGCGACGGTGAGTGTGACCGCCTCGTTGTCGTCACGCGCGTCGATCAGCACGCTGTGCGCGCAGGACAGCCCGGCGCGAGCGAGCACGTCGAGATCGGTGATGTCGCCGCGTACGAAATGAAGGCGGTCCTCCCCGGGCAGCGGGTGCTCGGAGAGCTGGTCCTCCCAGGTCGCGAGCACGACCTCGCGGTCGGGCTCGGAGAGCAGCTCGACCAGGATCCGCTCGGTGCGCCCGGCGGTGTAGCCGAGCATCACGATGTGGTTCTGTCCGCTGAAGCTGATCTCTCCACGCATGCGGCGTCCTTTGGCGTTCTCGATGATTGCCGAGATCCGGCTGAACAAGATGGCGAGGGTGGTGATGGAGCCGAAGACGACGTACGCCCCGACGAACCGGCCACCGGTGGTCTCGGGGAAGAGGTCGCCGTAGCCGACCGTGGTCGCGGTGACCAGGAACCACCACCAGTAGTTGGCGGGGCGCACGATGTCGCTCTCCGGCTGGGCCAGAGCCATCGCGATCCAGCCGGTGACGAAGACGAAGCCGATGATCGCGAGCGGGAGCACCCAGGCGTAGTGCCGTGAGGTGCGCCGGACCAGTCGGAGCAGGAAGAACATCAGTAGCCCACCCAGCCCTTGCGGGCGTAGTCCAGGATCGCCGGATCCAGCAGCGTGGTGACCGAGGTCGGCCGCTCGGCGCGGTCGGGCGGGAACGACGCGGCGGCCGCGAGCACGGCGTCGCTGGCGTAGCGGAGCCCGCCCGGCACCTCGTCGTCGAGACCGAGCTCAGGGGCGGAGCCGTCGCGGGAGGCGAGGATGTAGCCCCAGTTCCCGAAGGAGGGCACGTCGGCCTGGTAGGGGGTGGTCCGGTAGCCGGCCTCGGTGAGGGTGTGCCGCACCGACCAGAACGCGTCCGGCGCGAAGAACGGGCTGCCCGACTGCACGACCATCCGTCCGGACGGGGCGAGCAGCCGCGCGATCATGCTGTAGTTCTCGACGGAGTAGAGCTTGGCCAGCGCGGTCGAGTCGGGGTCGGGGAAGTCGGCGATGACCACGTCGAACGCCGCCCCCGAGTAGTCGCGCACCCAGGAGAACGCGTCGTCGGCGACGTACGTCAGCCGGGGGTCCTCGAGGGACCCCGACGTCAGCGACGAGACCGGATCGAAGGAGCGCGCCAGCGACACCACCGCCGGGTCGAGATCGACCAGCGTCACCGACGAGACCGACTGATAGCGCAGCACCTCCCGCGCCGCGAGCCCGTCGCCGCCACCCAGGATCAGCACCCGCGCATGCGGGCCGTTCATCGCCGGGTGGACGAGCATCTCGTGATACCGATACTCGTCCAGCGAGGAGAACTGCAGGTCACCGTCGAGGAACAGGCGTACGTCGTCGAACTCAGGCCCCACCGGAGCGCCGCGAGTCACCACGATCTCCTGATAGGCCGAGCGCTCGGAGTGGATGATCGGGTCGCGGTAGAGCGCCTGGCGGGCGTTGAGCTCGAAGGAGTCGGCCGTCACCGCGGTCAGGCCGAGGGCGACCGCGAGCGCGCCACAGATCGCCGTGACCGTCCCGCGCTGCCGGCGTGAGCCGGCCAGCGCAACGCCGACCGTCCACGCGGCGAGGACGTTCAGGGCGGCTGTCGCCACCGTCCCCACCAGCAACCCCAGGGTCGGCAGCAGCACGAACGGGAACGCCAGCCCGCCGATGAGCGCCCCGACGTAGTCGACCGCGTTGATGTCGGCGACCGCGAGCGAGGCCTGCTGGCGCCGGAGCCGCTGGAGCAGCTCCATCAGCAGCGGGATCTCGGCGCCCACCAGCGCACCGATCAGGAACGTCACCAGCAGCATCATCGGGGTGTAGAGATGCAGCCACGCGAACGCCGCGTAGAGCGCCGGCACCGAGGCGCCGCCGACCGCGGCGAGCGCGATCTCCACACCCACGAACGAGCGCAGCGGCCGCGCCGTCAGCGGCTTGGCAAGCACGGCGCCGATGCCCATCGCGAACATCGAGACCGCGATCACCAGTGACGTCTGCGCGATCGAGTTGCCGAGCAGATAGCTCCCCAGCGTCACCAGCGCGAGCTCGTACACCAGGCCGCACGCCGCGCAGACGAACACCGCCGCGAGGACGAGCAGCCGCGCCGCCCGTCCCTCGGGCAGCGCGGACAACGAGGGGAGGGTCAGGCTCACGTGATCGAGGCCGCCACGATCACGCCGACGGCGAGCTGCACCGCGACGGTGACCCAGATCGCCGGGTCGTCCTTGTCGTCGGTCATCAGCTCACCGAGCCGGCCCGGGGTGAGCAGGTCGAGGATCACGAATGCGAACGCGAGCAGGGCGATCCCGATGAGGCCGTACGCAGCGGTCTCGGCGAGCCCCTGGAGCGTGTCCTCCTCCGCGGTGTAGATCGAGGTGGCCACGATCGTCGCGATCGCGACGACCGAGGAGCCGAGCAGCAGCGCCGGGTCGCGCCGGTGCTCCACGAAGATCAGCTGCCCCAGCCGGCCGGGCGTGAGTAGGTCGATCACGTAGAAGCCGATCACCAGCAGAACCAGCCCGAGGGCGGCGAAGGCAACGGTGGACAGCAGTCCGCTCACAAGGTCAGTCATCGGTTCATCTCCAGTCTGGGGGTGGTCACTTGCCGAATCCGCTGCCGCCGCCGCGGAAGGAATCACCGCTGCTGCCGCCACCGCTGTTGCGGCCGTAGAAGCTGTTCCAGCCCCACAGTCCGATCACCGTGGCGTGGCTGCGGTAGCCGCGGTCGTACTCGTAGAGCGTGATCGTCGAGCCCGAGGGCGTACGCGGCTCCACGACGACCAGCCAGTCGTCGTCGTAGCGCAGGTAGTGGCTCGATCCCTCGGCCCGGTTCTCGTCGGCGTCGGTGTCGCTCGCGATCTTGTTGGCGACCGAGCTCACCGTGCCGTCGTCCTCGAAGACGATCCCGGCATCGCTGTCGGGGTCGGAGCCGCTGACGTGGTCGAAGTTCTTGCGCAGGTACTTCTCGGGGCTGTTCCCGTCACCCGACACGGCGATGACGATGATGACGACGAGCGCGACGCACGCCGCGACGATCGCCCAGCCGATCAGCTTGCGGTTCGAGCCCCCGGAGCCGGTGGGTTCAGACACTTGTGACCTCCTCGGGCCGGTAGCTGGTGGTGGTGGCGACGATCTCGCCGGTCTGTGGGTAGGTGTGCCAGGTGTTCCAGGTGATCTGCCCGGCCGCGTCGTCCGACCGGTCCAGGGCCAGCGCGGTCACCGCGTGCGGGTCGCCCGGGAAGTGCGCGACGACGGCATCCGTACGCCCGCTCAACCGCTCCACGAGGCGCGATGCCCGCGCGGCCAGCTCCTCGGGTCCCACCTCGTCCACGTGCGAGGCGAGGCGGTAGCCGCCCGTCGTGTGGGCCTCGGGAAGGGGCGCGGCCTCGGCGATCCCGCACGCGATCGTCTCGTGCAGGAGCGGGTGGCCGTGGCGGCGTACGACGACCTGGTGGCTGGCCCCCAGGACGCTCAGCGTCACCGTGAGACCGGTGCCGAGATCGACGGTCCGGGAGGCCAGCGGGGTGCAGGGGATCGGGGTGAGGGTCCAGCGCAGGGTGTCACCACGTACGTCCGCGAACGGGACGTCGAGAAGCGTCACGCGTCGTCCAGCGTCGCGGGCCGGTCGGAGGAGGGGTAGACGGTCAGCTCGAACGGCTGCAGCACCTCGCCGAGGGAGGGCTCCCAGTTGCTGCCCCACTTCTCGAAGCCGAGCAGCTTGCCGTCGACCGACTTGTAGTCGGCGTACTCGGCCGTGCCCGACGGCGCGGTGCCGGTGGCGCCGGTCGCGGTGAAGGCGGCGGCGCCCTTCTCCTGGAGGCGGTAGGCGACGCCGCCGACGATGATGTCGCGGTCACCGACGGTGCCCTGCTCGATGTCGCCGAGCGGGATCGCGTGCCACAGCGAGACCTCGAAGCTCTCGTCGTCCTCGATCGAGAGCCACTTCTTGCCCTCGGCGTCGTCGAGCATGTGCTCGGTCCAGCGGTAGCCGTGCTCGTCGAAGTCGATCCGCCCGCGGACGAACCAGTTGTGGCCCAGGTACTCGATGACGTCGCCGTTGCGCACCTGGCGCAGCTGGTCGGAGGCGTGCTTGTGCTGGTCGCCGATGAAGTCGTCGGGTTCCTTCTGCGCCGTCGGCTGCTGCCGGCTCTTCCAGAGCAGGTAGCCCGCGACCGCGAGGGCGGCCAGCAGCAGGACGATCAGGACGTAGATCACCGGGGGAACTCCTTGGGTCAGCGTGAGGTCGAGCCGAACCTTAACCTGTGGAGTGTCGTTCGGCAGCCGCAATCACCACTGCTGCGGGCGGCGTGCTCAGGGGTTGTCGGTCCTACCCCGTAGGTTTGGCTCGTGAGGTTTCCGGGTGTCTACGCAGAGCGCGGCGTCTTCGTCTGTTTCGAGGGCGGCGAGGGGTCGGGCAAGTCGACCCAGTCGCGCCTGCTCCACGAGGCCCTGACCGCCCGCGGCCACCGGGTCCTGCTGACCTTCGAGCCGGGCGACACGGCCGTCGGCAAGGACGTACGCCGCATCGTGCTGTCCCCGGAGACCGGTGATCTCGACGACCGGACCGAGGCGCTCCTGTTCGCCGCCGACAAGGCCGAGCACATCGAGTCGATGGTCCGCCCGGCGCTGGAGCGGGGCGAGGTGGTCATCACCGACCGCTATGTCGACTCGATGCTGGCCTACCAGGGCGCCGGCCGGGTGCTGGACGCCGCGCAGCTCGAGGAGGTCGCGCGCTGGGCGACCGCCGACCTGCGACCCCACCTGACCGTGCTGCTCGACCTGGACCCGACGGCCGGCTTCACCCGGTTCGCCGAGCGTGACCGGATGGAGCAGGAGTCGGTCGAGTTCCATCAGCGGGTGCGGTCGGCCTTCGTCGCGCTCGCGGCGCGCAACCCCGAGCACTACCTGGTGCTGGACGCGCGTGCGCCGGTGGAGGAGATCCACGCGGCGGTGCTCGCGCACCTCGAGCCGTTGCTCGCCCAGGCGGTGACGGCATGAACCTCGCCACCGCCTCGGTCTGGGACAACCTGGTCGGCCAGCGCCACATCATCTCCACGCTGCGGACCGCGGCCTCGGGGCACGGCATGACCCAGAGCTGGCTCTTCACGGGTCCTCCCGGCTCGGGTCGGTCCAACGCCGCGATCGCCTTCGCCGCGGCCCTCCAGTGCCCCAACGGTGGCTGCGGGCAGTGCCACGAGTGCCACACCGTGCTCGCCGGAAGCCATGCCGACGTCAACCTGGTCCGCACCGAGAAGCTGACCCTCGGGGTCGACGAGATCCGCGACCTCGTCCGCCAGGCTGCCCTCACCCCGGCCGGACGCCGCTGGCAGATCCTGATCATCGAGGACGCCGACCGGCTCACCGAGCAGGCCAACAACGCGCTGCTCAAGGCGGTCGAGGAGCCCGGCGCCCGCACGGTCTGGATGCTCTGCGCGCCGACGGTTGAGGACGTCCTCCCGACCATCCGGTCCCGGTGCCGGCTGGTCACGCTGACCACCCCGACAGTGCCCGACGTGACCGCCTTCCTCCAGCGCACGCTCGGTGTCGACGAGGCGCGCGCCGCCTATGCGGCGCGGGCGAGCCAGAGCCACATCGGCCGGGCCAAGGCGCTGGCCCGCGACGACGACACCCGGCGCCGGCGCGAGCAGGTGGTGGCCTACCCGGCCCGGCTGACCACTCTCGCCGACGCGCTCCGGGCCGCCGGCGAGCTGGCCGCGGTCTCGAAGGAGGAGGCCGACGCGGTCACCGCCGACCTCGACGCCCGGGAGAAGGCCGACCTCGACACCGGCTACGGCGTGGTCGAGCGAGGCCGCCGACCGCGTGAATACGGTCCGGCGCTGTCCGCGCTCGAGAAGGACCAGAAGCGCCGCGCCACCCGCCGCCACCGCGACGTGATCGACCGCGGGCTGATGGACCTGGTCTCGGTCTACCGCGACGCGATCACGATGGCCGCCGGCGCTCCGGTGACCCTGGTCAACGAGGAGCACCGGCGCGAGATCGAGCAGCTCGTCGCAGCCTCGACCCCCGAGCTCAACCTTCAGCGGATCGGAGCGATCTTCGAAGCCCGTGAGCAGTTGCTGGAGTTCAACGTGCAGCCCCAGTTGGTGCTGGAGGCGATGATGGTGGCGCTGTTGCCGCCCGGAGGAGACCAGTGAAACTCAACGCAGTGACCGGCGCCGTCGCGCTGACCGCTCTGACCGTGATCACCGCAGGCTGTGGTGCCGGCGGCGGCACCCCCGACGCCGACCAGGTGAGCCCGAGCGCGGAGGCGACCGCGGCCCCGACCGAGGGGCTGCAGACCTTCTACAGCCAGAAGCTCGACTGGGAGGACTGCAACGGCGCCTTCGAGTGCGCGACCCTCGAGGTCCCGCTCGACTACTCCGACCCCACCGGTCGCACCATCGAGGTCTCGGTCATCAAGGACCCGGCCAACAAGAAGAAGATCGGCTCGCTGGCCATCAACCCGGGTGGCCCGGGCGGGTCGGGCATCGAATACGCGCTCTACAACAACCAGTCCTTCAGCTCCACCGTCCGCGACTCCTACGACATCGTCGGGTTCGACCCGCGCGGGGTCGGGCAGAGCACTCCGGTCGACTGTCTCGAGGACGACGCTCTGGACGCCTACGTCGCGGTCGACCCCGACCCCGACACCCCCGCCGAGACGCAGGCCTACGTCGACACCGGCGTCGAGATGGCCAACGGCTGCGCGGGCCAGAAGGACGGCATCTCCGCCCACGTCAGCACCGTAGAGGCGGCCCGGGACATGGACGTACTCCGGGCTGCGCTCGGTGAGGACCAGCTCGACTACTTCGGTGCCTCCTACGGCACCCAGCTCGGCTCGACCTACGCCGAGCTCTACCCCGACCGGGTGGGCCGGTTCGTGCTCGACGGCGCGATCGAGCCCGGGCTGAGCGTCCTCGACGCCAACCTGGCCCAGGCGAAGGGCTTCGAGGTCGCCCTCCGCTCCTACGTCGAGAACTGCGTCGACGCGGGCAGCTGCTTCCTCGGTGACACCGTCGACGAGGGCGTCGAGAGCGTCCAGAAGCTGATGGCCGACATCGATGCCGAGCCGCTGCCCGCCGGCGACCGTGAGCTGACCGCCGGCAACGCCCTCTACGGCCTGATCACCCCGCTCTACGTCGAGTCCTACTGGCCCTACCTCACCGACGCCCTCCAGGCGGCGCTGAAGGGCGACGGCACCCAGCTGATGAGCCTCTCGGACAACTACGCGGGCCGTGACCCCGAGGGTGGCTACATCAACAACACGATGGAGGCCAACTGGGCGATCAACTGTCTCGACGACTCCTCCGGGCTCAGCCCGGAGGAGGTGCGCGAGCAGCTGCCCGCCTTCGAGAAGGCCGCGCCCACCTTCGGTGCCGCCCTCGCCTGGATGCTCAACGGCTGCGCCGCGGAGAAGTTCAAGGCCACCGAGCCCGAGCCCGAGATCGACGCCGAGGGCTCCAACCCGATCGTCGTCGTCGGCACCACCCGCGACCCGGCGACTCCCTACGAGTGGGCCGAAGCCCTCGCCAAGGCGCTGGACAACGGCGTACTCGTCTCCCGCGACGGCGACGGCCACACCGGCTACATGCAGGGCAACGGCTGCGTCGACGACGCCATCGACGACTACCTGGTCGACGGCAAGGTCCCGGACGACGGCTTGGAGTGCTGATTTACCCCATGTGGGGTGGGTCGCCGCCGTCCCCACCCGGCGGATCTCGCTGACCAAGAGGATCACTTCTCGTAATTTTCACTTCGAGAAGAAGGGTCACGAGCACGTGATCATGAACCAGCGAGTCCGTTCGACGACGAAGGCATTCGCTGCCTCCGCGGTCGCCACCCTGGCGATCGCGGTCGCCCCCGTCATCGGTCAGCCCGCCCACGCCGCCACGCCCCCGGCGACCGTGTCGGCCAAGGTCGTCACCAAGGTCGTCAAGGTCTCCGCCCCCAAGTACGGCACGAAGTCCTACCGCCCCGTCGGCAAGCTGACCGCGGGCGGCAAGGCCGTCAAGGGCAAGCGCATCCACCTGCAGAAGAAGGCCAGCGGCCGTTGGAGCAGCGTGACCTCCTGCGTGACGAACAAGTACGGCAAGTGCGCCGTGGTCGTGACGCCCAAGGTCAGCCGCTACTACCGCTGGAAGTTCGCCGGCGACGCCAACCGTCGTGCCGACGTGTCCGCGTCGTTCTACCTGAAGAAGCGCGGCTCGTCCGGCACGACCTCAGGCCTGGACTACACCTACCAGGACGGCGTCAAGGTCTACGACGCCACTTCCGCCAACGACCGCGACTGCGGCGAGATCCCCGCATCCAAGAAGCCTGTCCGGATCAACAACAGCTCCGACCCGTGGCGCCTCGACAGGGACAACGACGGCTACGGCTGCGAGTGAGCCCTCCGCTGGTCGAGCCGGGTTCGTGAGGAACGAACGAATCCGTGTCGAGACCAACACATTCCGCTCGGCGCTCGAGAGGACCGTGTTGGTCTCGACACGCTCGCTGGCGCTCGCGGCTCGACCAGCAGGGTACGCGAGCTAACGCCGGTGGACCGGGTCCGCGATGGCCTGGATCCGCTTGGTGGCCAGCTCGATCATCAGTGTGGCGGCGGGGGAGAGGGTGGCGTCGGTGCGGTGGACGACGGCGAACGTGTCGTACGTCCGGGGCCGCAGTGACACCCAGCCGGCCTTCGGTGCCAGCCGGGGGAGCAGCTGCTCGGCTGCTCCCTTGGCGATGACGCTGTCGGCGTACCCCATCCCGACCAGCTCGACGGCCGTCTCGATGTCCTCGACCTCGACCCGGCTGGGTGGGTTGCGTCCCGTCTCGTGGAGCAGGTTGCGGATGGTGACCCGGGTGGGGTCTTCGGAGCTCCAGCTCGTGTCGGACATGACCAGCGAGGCCAGCGAGAGTCGGTGGGCGGTGACCGGTGTGGCCAGGTGGGCCGGGTCGGCGGAGATGTAGACGAGCTCGTCGCGAGCCACCGGCGTGACCTTCAGGCCGGGCCCGGAGACGCTGCCGACGAGCAGCATCGCCGCCTCGAGCCGCCCGCGGCGCAGGTCGTCCTGGACCTCGGTGGAGTTCTGCCCGATCAGCTCGACGCGTACGCCCGGGTATCGGTCGAGCACGTCGGCCACCAGCCCGGCCCCGCCGTAGAGCCGAGCGATCCCGAACATCCCGAACCGGATCGTTCCGGTCTCGAACTGCTTTACCGCCTGCACGGCCTTGCGCGCGTCCTCGGCGGCAGCGACCGTACGCTCCGCGTGCGGCCTTAGCTCGTCGGCCACTCCGGTCGGCACCACACCGCGTCCGACGCGGCGGAAGAGCTGGACCCCGAGCGTACGCTCCAGGCTCCGGACCTGCTCCGAGATCGACGGCTGCGCATACCCGAGCTCCTCGGCCGCCGCGGTCAGCGAGCCATGCTCGTAGACCGCGAGGAACACGCGGAGCTGGTGCAGCGACAACATAGCGACATCCTATGACTTTCCAAGGAAAGATCGTCTACCTCTATGAATCGCCGGCGGTCATCATTGAATCACCACCGCTGCGTCCGCAGTCGGTGGTTGATCCATGTTCATAGGGGAGTAGAGCAGTAATGAAGCACGGCGTACGCCGCTTGGGCCGCCTCATCGGCAAGGGCAAGCCCACCCGCATCACCATCGACGAGCACGTCGAAGCGCACCGTTTTAGTGTCGAGCGCGCAGTCTCGGTACACTCGTCCGGTCCGCTCAACCAGAGCCGCTTCATGCGGTAACGGATGACGGTACGCCGCCTTAGCTCAGTCGGTAGAGCGTCTCACTCGTAATGAGAAGGTCGTCGGTTCGATTCCGACAGGCGGCTCCGACAAAACCCCCGTCTGACCAGCCGGAAACGGCAGGAACAGCGGGGGTTCTTCGTTGTCGTCCGAGCGGCGCTTCGGTCAGCTCGCTCCTCGCCATCCGCTCGCTTCGCCGAACGGCAGCACGAGCAGGTCGTCGTACGCCTCGTCTTCCAGATCACCGGGAGCCATCGGCAGCTCCGCCAGGTCCGGCAACGGCGAGGTGGGATCGTCGGGCAGTCCCGCCGGATGGTCGGCAACGAGCTCTCTCATGACTGCCCTCATACCCCGCCCGGCTCGTTCTAAACCGATCCCGGGAACTTTCTCGAACGCGGCTGCGGTCCGTGGTCTCAGCTGCCCTCGGAGGGTGGGGCTGAGAACATTTGTTACCAGATATCGATGTTTGGCGGGTGTCGATCCGGGAAGGCTGCTATCTCTTCCGTGTGCGGTCCGGGCGCCCACGCTGTTGGAGTACCCCCCACTCGGCATCGAGGGCGTCCGGGGCCGCACGCCAATCAGGCGCGATCCGCGGACACGGTCTCGAGCGCCGGCTCGGTGTGAGGCCCGGTCCACCAGACGAGGGTGGTGATCACGCCGATCATGAGCAGTGCGCTGGTCAGCCAGAACGGGTAGGTGCGGTCGATTCCCGAGAGCCAGCCGGAGATCCAGCCGAACGGGGCGGCGGCGAGCATCACCGCGGTGCGCTGCAGCGCCATCACGCGTGAGCGCTCGGCCTCGTCGACGTGGAAGGCGACGAGCGACTCCGAGAGCATGAAGAGCATCCCGGCGCCGAAGCTGTCGAGGAGGAGGCACACCCCGAGAAGGGCGTACGTCATCAGGTCGGCGTCGCCCTCGGAGGCCGGGATCGCGACGAGTGCGAGCTGGCCGGCCAGATAGATGCCGAAGCCCCACAGGGTCGCCTGCTTGAGGTCGTGGCCGGAGGTCAGCCGGCGGATCAGGGTGAAGAGGAAGAGCACCGACAGCAGCGAGCGCACCATCGGGAAGAACGGCAGCAGCGGGTCGGGCACGTGCAGGCGATGGCTGACCAGGACCTGCCAGAAGGTGCCGTTGACGAGGGTGACCGCCGCGACGACGGCGGCGATGGCCAGCGCGAGCAGCGAGCCGCGGGACCGGCCGAGCAGCCGCGCGGCGCCGCGGTAGCCGGCGAAGAGCTGCCAGAGGCTCTCGTGCCGCGTCTCCGCCATCCGGATCCGGCCCTGGCGGGTCTCGGTGGAGGCGGCGTACAGCAGGATGATCTTGGCCAGCATCACGACGGCGGCGTTGATGAAGAGCACCCGCACCGCGGGCTCCAGGCCGAACTGCGCGACCATGAAGGCGGCGATCGGGGCGAAGAGCGCCGAGCAGTCGGCGGCGACCCGCACCAGGGAGTAGATGCCGGTGAGCTGGTCGCGCTCCGCGTCCTCGACCATCAGGCAGTCCCAGGCGTTCGCGGTCACCTGCAGCGCGCCGTTGAGCAGCGATGCGGCCAGGAAGGCCCAGAAGTCCTGTGCGAATGCCCAGATCAGACACGGGATCACGAACGCGATCACGTCGAAGACCGCGTTGGTCAGCCGGCGCCCCATCCGGTCGGTGATGATGCCGCCGGCGAGCCCGAAGAAGACCTGGGAGATCATCCCGGCCGTCGCGAGCAGGCCGATCTGCGCGTCGTGCAGCCCGAGGGTGAGCATGAAGACGGAGAGGTACGGCAGCACCAGCGCCATCGACAGACCCCACATCGGCTCGGTCCACACGCAGGCGCGCGGGTTGCCGCGGAGATGGATCAGGGTGTGCCACAGGGAGCCGGGGGAGGATGCCACCGGGTCAGTGAACCAGGTGCGACGTCACGCCGGAAAACGTTTTCGCCGGGAAGGGTGTGGTGTCGGGGGCGTCTGACTTGGACGTTAGTCTTGGTCGCATGGCGAGGGTATCGGCGGATGAGCGGCGACGGTTGCTGGTGCAGGCTGCGATCCGGGTGATGGCGCGTGATGGGGTGGCGCAGGCGACGACGCGGTCGATCGTGGCCGAGGCGGACATGTCGCTCGGCACCTTCCACTACTGCTTCCGCTCCAAGGAGGAGCTGCTGGAGCAGGTGATCACCACCATCACGAGCCACACGCTGGCGCCGGCGCTCGAGGTCATCGAGAGCTCGGGGACGCTGGAGGAGAAGCTGCGGGGCGGGCTGGCCTCCTACTGGCAGCACGTGCTGGACAACCCCGACGAGCACCGGCTGACGTACGAGCTGACGCAGTACGCGACGCGCAACCCGGCGTTGGCGGAGTTCGCGCGGAAGCAGTACCGCTCCTATCTGGACGCGCACACCGAGGTGATCGAGGCCCTGGGTGCGAGCGCCGGGGTGACCTGGACGGTCGATGAAGCGGTGCTGGCGCGCTACGTGACCGCGATCGTGGACGGGCTGACCCTGCTCTATCTCAACGAGGGCGACACCGAGATGGCAGGGGCTGCGATCGAGCTGGCGGCGGCCCAGATCCTCTCGCTCGCCGGTACGTCGCCAACGGCCTGAGCGCTCGCACCTGCAGCCCAGCCAGATTCAGGACGAACGTCCTGGACATTTGTACAAGTCTGTTGTCCGAACTCGTTGACCGGGACGCTTGACCTACTTAGGGTGTGAACGACTTCACACTGCTGTCTGGGAGGGCGCATGCAGAGAATCAGTCGTATCTCGTGGTTTGCCGCGGTCATCGTGGCCGCACTGTCCAGTTCGCTCTGGCTCACGGGCGCATCGGCCGCCCCGCCGGCGGAGAGCAACTGGTGGGACCCGCCGAACCGGCCGGCTGCCGACTCGGAGATCAACGTCACCGGCGAACCGTTCCGCGGGACCGCGCCGAACGGCGACGTACGCGGCTTCGCGGACATCCACAACCACCTGATGACCAACGAGGGATTCGGTGGCCGGATGATCTGTGGGAAGCCGTTCGACGAGGCCGGGATCGAGGAGGCGTTGAAGGACTGTCCGGAGCACTACCCGGACGGCGCCGGAGCGCTCTTCGAGAACCTCACGTCCGACCCGGACTGGCGCCACGACCCGGTCGGCTGGCCGACGTTCAAGGAGTGGCCGCGACACAACTCGCTGTCCCACCAGCAGAACTACTACGCGTGGCTCGAGCGTGCGTGGCGAGCTGGGCAGCGGGTGCTGGTCACCGACCTGACCAGCAACGGCCTGATCTGCTCGATCCTGCCGCGAGATCGCGGCTGCGACGAGATGGAGTCGATCCGGCTGCAGGCCGAGAAGACCTATGACATGCAGGACTACATCGACAAGGTCTACGGCGGCGAGGGCAAGGGCTTCTTCCGGATCGTCACCACGCCCGAGCAGGCGCGCACGGTGATCGAGAGCGGTCGGCTCGCGGTGGTGCTCGGCGTGGAGACCTCCGAGCCGTTCGGCTGCAAGCAGGTCCTCGACGTCGCCCAGTGCTCCAAGGCCGACATCGACCGCGGGCTCGACGAGCTGCACGGCCTCGGCGTAAGCAGCATGTTCCTGTGCCACAAGTTCGACAACGCCCTGTGCGGCGTACGTTTCGACCCGGGCACCCTGGGCACGATCATCAACGTCGGCCAGTTCCTCTCCACCGGCACGTTCTGGCAGACCCAGCAGTGCCCCGGCCCCGAGCACGACAACCCGATCAACGGCGCGTCGGTGCCGATGATCGAGGAGAAGCTGCCGGCGGGCGTCGAGGTGCCGTCCTATCCCGACGGGGCGCAGTGCAACGTACGCGGCCTGACCAGGCTGGGAGAGTACGCCCTGAAGGGCATGATGCGGCGCAACATGATGGTCGAGCTCGACCACATGAGTACGAAGGCCACCGGTCGCACGCTGGAGATCCTGGAGTCCGTCGACTACCCCGGCGCGCTGTCCAGCCACAGCTGGATGGACCTCGGCTGGAGCGAGCGGGTCTACCGCTTGGGCGGCTTCATCGGGAGCTACGACAGCGCGAGCAAGGGCTTCGTCGCGGAGACCGACCGCAGCCGGCCGCTCCGGGAGAAGTACGACGTCGGGCTGGGTTTCGGCTCGGACATGAACGGTGTCGGCGGCTGGCCGGCGCCGCGCGGCGAGGACGCCCCGGACAAGGTGGTCTACCCCTATCGCACCGTCGACGGCGGCTCGCTGGTCGACCGCCAGGTCACGGGCGAGCGGGTGTGGGACTTCAACGTCGACGGCGGCGCGCACTACGGCCTGATCCCGGACTGGATCGAGGACATCCGGCGGGTCGGCGGCGAGAAGACGGTCAAGGAGATGTTCCGCGGCGCCCAGTCCTATCTGGACACCTGGGGCGCCACGACCGCCTACGTCGATCCGACCGACCTCGCCGCGGGGTCGCGAGCGAGCGCCAGCAGCGTGGAGTGGCACCCGTGGATCAGCTATGCCGCGGGCCAGGCCATCGACGGTGACACCAGCACGCGCTGGGCGAGCAACTGGAGCGATGACCAGTGGCTGCAGATGGACCTGCGGTCGACACAGACGGTCGGCCGGGTCGTGCTCGAGTGGGAGCGGGCGTACGCCTCGGCGTACCGCATCGAGGTGTCCACCGACGGCAGCACCTGGCGCCAGGTCTGGAGCACCGATGCCGGCAACGGCACCATCGACACCGCGCAGTTCACGCCGACGTCGGCGCGCTACGTGCGGGTCCATGGGGTGCGGCGCGCGACCAGCTACGGCTATTCGGTGAGGGAGGTCGCCGTCTACGCTCGCTGATCACGCGCCTCGGCGCCGGGGGGGCCCCAAGGTGCTACACCGCGCCCGGGGGGATGGTGGGGCGGGCCGGCCGCCAGAGCGGAGGCCACTGTGGGTTGTTCTGT